>JBFFSW010000170.1:0-4377 GCA_041572195.1 Thiohalomonadaceae bacterium
ACGACATGCAGGTGTTCAACGCGGCCAAGGCCAAGCTGACCGATATCCTCAATGCCGCCGGCGCCGAGGGCGTCGCCCTTACCGACACCCCGTTCGAGTCCCACCCGATGGGCGGCATGCGCATGGGACTCGACCCGCTCACCTCGGCCACCGACGCCTTTGGCCGCGTGCACGGAGTGGACAATCTGTTCATCGGCGGCGCCGCGCTGTTCCCCAGCGGAGGTTCGGTCAACCCGACCCTGACCCTGCATGCGCTGGCGCTACGCGGCTGTGACTATATTCGCGATAACTGGTCGATGATTAGCGCATGAGCACGTTGGATAAGGCCGATGATTGTGAGGTGCTGATCGTCGGTGCCGGGCTCAGTGGCCTGATCGCCGGGATCGCCCTGCAACTCAAGGGGCGGCGCAGTCACATTATCGAAAGGAGCGCCCGCCCTGGAGGCCTGTGCGGCAATTACACCTCGGATGGTTATGAGTTCACCATTGCCTGCAACGACTTCGGTACGGGCATGCGCGACACCCTCAAGGCCCTGGGGGTGGATGTCGAATTCAACAAGCAGAAGACGCTGATCGTCACCGATGATCGTCGCTACTCACTGCCCCCCAACAGCGCTACCCTCGGCCTGTTGCTGGCCAATCCGCGTGGTATCTACCGCTACTACCGGGGCGTGTTCGGTGCTGACGCCAGGGTACACGCCGACGAAGGTTTGAGTCGCTTCGTCGACGGCGTCTTTCGTGATAAAAGGCCGCGTGCGCTGTTCAAACTGCCCGCCTATTTAATGGGGGTGGCGGCCGATGATTTTCCAGTATCGGCTCTGGCCGACGAGGTGAAATACAAGTTCGGTTACCATCAGCCGTTGACCCCGGTAGGCGGGCCCAATGCCCTGGTGACGGCCCTGGTGGAGCGCTATCTGGAGCTGGGCGGCGATATCAGCTACAACCGCGAATACCTCGCTTCCTCCGCGGTGGCGGGGGGCGTACGGGTCGAGACCTCGCGTGGCCTCATCGACGCGGCCAAGGTGATCACCACGGTGGACTGGTCCAGCCACGAGGCCCGTGCGCTCCGACGCGGCCTGCCGATCAGCGTCCTGCACGTGGCGCTGGATCGCTCCTTCCGCTATCCAAGCGGGGTGCACACCGTGGTCCACTACCCCGGCGATGCCGGTGACTGGTTCGCCGAGTTGGAGGCCGGAAGGCAGCCGGGGCGATTCGGCTTTCACCTCTATCGCTGCGGCAGTCGTCACGCGCACGACTACCAGGCGGTAAATATCTACTTCTACCAGCCGCGCAACGACGGCGGTACGGGTTATGCGCTGAGTGAGGAGGTGGAGGTGTATATCTTCGATGCCATCGAGCGGATGCTGCCGGGCTTTGGCGCGGCACTGCTCTATAAGTGCTACGTCTCTCCCGAGGAGTTCGAGCGGCGCCACCGGCTCTCCAGTCGGGTGATGCCCTACGTCATGCCCGCTGACTTCAGCAAGCCGACAAGCGCCGGTGAGACGCCGGGCGTCTATGGCGCGGGCAACGCTTGCCATCCCCCCGGTGATCACGCCGGGGCGGCGATCCAGTCCGCGCTGCTGGCGGCCGAGGCGGTGATGGAAGTTAGTCGGTGATTATCGTGGCGTCGATGGTGCCGGTTTTCGGTCGATAATCACCGGGCGGTGTTCGAACTGCATGGTCTCCAGGTCGCCGAAGATGTAGCTGGGGGCGGGGCCGAGCCCAGCGATGGAGCCGGGATTGGCGATCACGCACTCCTTGCCGGTGACCGGTGATTCGATACGGCTGATGTCGGGGTGGTGGTCGTGGCCGGTGCAGACCAGGTCCCAGTCGCCGGTGAGGGCCATGGCGCGGGCGTAGTGGGGGTAGTGGACGATGAAGATGCGTCGTCCACCCAGCTCGATGCCCGCCTCCATGCCGTGATAGTGGATCACGCTGTTCGGCTCCTGGGCCAGCATCATCATCGCGTAGATATCACCCTCGTTGTTGCCGTGGATGACATGTACCGGCAACCCCAGCTCCTGCAGGGGGCGCAGGGCGGTGGGAGCGACCACGTCGCCGGCGTGAAGCACGGCGCTGGCGCCCAGTTGCTTGGCCTCGGTCACCGCGGCCTTGAGCAGGTCGCGGCGGTCGTGGCTGTCGGAGACGATACAGACCTTCATGACAACGCATTCCATGTTGCGGGTTATGCGCCATTCTAACCCATCGGCAAGGGTGACGAAAAAGGCCCGGTGCCTTGCGGCGACCGGGCCTTTTCGTATCAGACGACGCGGGGGTTAGAAGCAGGGCTTCTCCGGGGCGTCGTCGTAGCGCTTGATGCTGCCGAGGATCTCCTGCTTGGCGGCGGCGGCATCCTTCCAGCCCTCGACCTTCACCCACTTGCCCTCCTCCAGATCCTTGTAGTGCTCGAAGAAGTGGGCGATCTGCGCGAGCAGGATTTGTGACAGGTCCTCGGGACCTTCCACGCCTCGGTACTCCTGGCACAGCTTGTCCACCGGCACCGCCAGCAGCTTGGCGTCCTGGCCCGCCTCATCGGTCATGTCCAGCATCGCCACCGGGCGGCAGCGGATCACCGAGCCGGAGAGCAGCGGCTTGGGGGTCAGCACCAGCACGTCCACCGGGTCGCCGTCGTCGGAGAGGGTGTGGGGGATGTAGCCGTAGTTGCAGGGATAGAACATGGCGGTGTTCATGAAGCGATCCACGAACATGGCGCCGGTCTCTTTGTCCACCTCGTACTTGACCGGGTCGCTGTGGGCCGGGATCTCGATGATCACGTTGATATCGTTCGGCACGTCTTTGCCGGGACCGACTCTGTCCAGGTTCATGTGGAGTGTCCTCTATAAGCAGATTGTAGGGAGGGGGGCCGCCATTATATACGGTAGCGACGACGCTTGGCAGCTTGCGGTATGCTGACAGGGAAATCTTAAGGGGGTATGGATCGATGGAGAGCGTGTGGATTCCGCCCCTGCTGGGCGGCCTGGGGCTGGTGGCCGCGGTATGGGTGCTACGGGCGATGCTGGCGCGCCCGGCGGGGGATGCGGCGCTGGTGGAGATCGCCGACGCCATCCACCAGGGGGCGATGGTGTTTCTGCGCCGCGAGTACACCACCCTGGGGCTGTTCGCCGGGGCGCTGATGATCCTCATTTTCGTCTTTCTTGGCTGGGAGTCGGCGCTGGCATACGCGCTGGGGGCGATCTCCTCGGGGCTGGCGGGCTTCATCGGCATGCACGCGGCCACCCGCGCCAACGTGCGCACCACCACCGCCGCCCATGAGCATGGCCTGTCCGAGGCCCTGGCGGTGGCCTTCTCCGGCGGTGCGGTGATGGGGCTGCTGGTGGCCTCGCTGGGGCTGATCGGCCTGGGTACGCTGTACATCCTCTTCGGTGGTGACCCGCAGACGGTCAACGCCATCCACGGCTTCGGCATGGGCGCCTCCACCGTGGCGCTCTTCTCCCGCGTCGGCGGCGGCATCTACACCAAGAGCGCCGATGTGGGCGCCGACCTGGTAGGCAAGGTGGAGGCGGGGATCCCCGAGGACGACCCGCGCAACCCCGGGGTCATCGCCGATAACGTCGGCGATAACGTCGGCGACATCGCCGGTATGGGCTCGGACATCTTCGAGTCCTACTGCGGCTCCATCATCGCCAGCATCGCCATCGCATCGACCATGGCCCTGGACCTGGCGGCCGAGTACGGCGGCCGCGAGACGCTGATGTTCCTGCCCCTGGCGCTGGCCTCGCTGGGGCTGGTCTGTTCGGTGGCGGGCATCATTCTGGTGCGCCTGCTCAGGCGCCTGCCGCCGGAGCTGGCGCTGCGCGGCGGCACCATCGCCGCCGCCTTCCTCTTCATCGTCGGCGCCTATTTCGTCATCGATGAGAGCTGCGGGGGCATCAATATCTGGGTGGCGGTGCTGGCCGGTTCGCTGGGCGGCATCGTCATCGGTCTGGTCACCGAGTATTACACCGGCAGCCGCCCGGTGGCGCATATCGCCGCCGCCGGGGAGACCGGCGCGGCCACCGTCATCATCACCGGCCTGGCCGAGGGCATGCAGTCGGTGGTGGTGCCGCTGCTGACCATCAGCGGCATCATCTATATCGCTAACGAGTACGTCGGCCTCTACGGGGTGGGTATCGCCGCGGTGGGGATGCTGGCCACCGTCGGTATCACCATGGCCATCGATGCCTACGGCCCGGTGGCCGATAACGCCGGTGGCATCGCCGAGATGGGTGGTCTGGGCGAGGAGACCCGCGCGGTTACCGACCAGCTCGATGAGCTGGGCAACACCACCGCCGCCATCGGCAAGGGCTTCGCTATCGGTGCCGCGGCGCTCACCGCGTTGGCGATCATCACCGCCTTCGTCGAGACCGTGGCACAGCGT
>JBFFSW010000171.1:0-4373 GCA_041572195.1 Thiohalomonadaceae bacterium
CTCACGGCGGAGCCGTCGCTCAGGCCGAAGAAGCCGGAGACCACCACCGCGGTGCCCGCGGCGGGCCCCTCCAGCAGCTCCACCCGGTCGCCGAAGTGCAGGCCGCTGCGCACCGCGTGGCGGTGCGCGGTTTCGTCGGTGATAGTGAACACATACTCACCCTCCGCATCACGGCGCAAGGCGGCGAAGGGAACGGTGAGGCGCGGCAGGGCGCGACCGTTGAGGGTGACGCGGCAGAGCTGGCCGGGGCGCGCGCCCTCGGGCGGGGCGTCGATGGCGATCTCCACCGTGCCCTGGCGGGTGGCCGGGTCCACCTCCGGGTGGATGCGCTCGATGCGGGCCTCCAGTGGCGTGCCGCCCAGGGCATCAATGCGTAGCTCCACGGTGTCGCCCAGCGCCAGCTGCGGCAGCAGCAGCTCGGAGACCCGCACCTCGGTCAGCAGGCGGGAGTCGTCGATCAGCCTCAGCACCTCGCTGTGGGCGCCGAGCACGTCCCCCGGCTCGGCCGAGCGCTGGGCGATCACCCCGGAGAAGGGGGCGGTGACCCGGCTCTGATCGATGCGGGTGCGTAGCAGCTGCTCCTCGGCGCGGGCCACCTCCAGGGCGGTGCGGGCGCGAGCCAGCTCCTCCTCGGCCACCAGCGACTGCCCCTGCAGGCGGCGCACCCGCTTGAGGTCCAGCTCGGCCTGGGCGCGCTCCGCCTCGGCCCTCTTCAGTTGTGCCCGCAGCAGGGCATCGTCGATGGCGAACAACAGCTCCCCCTGCTCGACCCGCTCACCCTCGCGTCGCGGCAGGGTGATTAAATCGCCCGCCTCGCGGCTGCGCAGCACGGCGCTTCGGGCGGCGCGCAGGGTGCCGTTGCGCTCCAGGCGCTGGGCCAGCGACCCCTGTTCGACCCGGGCGCTGAGCACTCGCGGCGGTGGCGGGGTGTGGCCGCCGGCGGCCGGGGTGGAGGGGCCGCCGTCGCAGGCGCCGAGCACGAGGGTGAGCAGCAGGATATGGATCAGCCGTTTCATGGGTCACTCAATGCCTTAAATGGGGGAGAGTAGCGGAAAGCTCAGCGTCACGGTAGCGCCCCATGGTTGCAAAACGCTCGCTGATCAACGATAAGTAGCACTATATGTCGGTAAAAACCGACAGGTACCCGCCGCAAGAGCGGGACCGGTTGAAAAAACCAGGCGCCACCATAAGGCGTCGCACCATAACAAAAGTCGCACCGCGACATGAGAGAGGGAGATACCATGTTTCGCCGTATTAGCATGCTGTTGCTGGCCGCGATGGTCAGCCTGTCGGCGCATGCCGCCGAAGAGAAAAAACCACTCATCTTTTCCACCGCACCGACCGCCTCACCGCAGGAGACCATCAAGCTCTACCAGCCGCTGGTCGACCACCTGTCACGGGTCATCGGTCATCCGATCCAGATCAAGCCCGCCGCCAACTTCATCGAATACCAGATCAAGATGCGTCTGGATGAGTACGATATCCTCTTCGACGGTCCGCATCTGGTCGGCTGGCGCATGGCCAAGCTGGGTCACGTGCCGTTGGCGCGCTTCCCCGGCGAGATTCGCATCGTGGTCGCCGCCAACGAGAACAACAAGCGCCTGCGCAACCTCGAGGACCTGGCCTTCAATAGCGCCCATGTCTGCGCCTTCGCCTCGCCCAACATGCTGACCATGGCCTTCCTCAAGTACTTCCCCAACCCGGCGCGCCAGCCCTTCATGCTGCGCACCTTCGGCTTCAAGGGGCTGGAGGAGTGCCTGCTCAGCGGCCGCGGCGATGTGGCGGTGCTGCGCGACAAGATGTGGAAGCAGTTCGAGGGCAACAAGGAGCTGCGCCTGATCTCGGTGCCGCAGCACAGCTACCCGGAACGCACCTTCTCCGCCAGTTCACGGGTACCGGAGGAGCTGCGCGCCAAGCTCGCCGAGGCGTTGCTCTCAGCCGATACTCAGAAGATGGCCGAGGAGCTGCTCAAGCGCTTCAAGAAGGATAAGTTCATCGTCGCTGATGCCCGCGAGTATAAGGACCTGGGCCTGCTGCTCACCCCCATCTGGGGCTTCCACGAGCAGTAATCCGCTAACGGCAGTTCTCGAATACGCCGTCCTTGTAGGCCCGTTCGCGTTTGCGCAGTGCCTCGCCCTGGCTAAGGGTGTAGCCGCTGCGCATGCGGTCGCGTAGTTCGTCCAGCTTGAGTTCGAATGCCCGGCCGCGCTTCTCCCGCGCCTTGCGCTTGGCGATGCCGACGACACCGCCGCCAGTGCGGCGTTTGGGCGGTTCGTAGCGAAAGCGCGGCGTCTTCACCGGTGGCGGCGGCGGTGCGTTAGGGTCGGACTCCAGGTGTTCCAGCCGTTCGGGCTCGGCCTGGGTGGGCGGGTGGTCGCCGAAGTAGAGATTGCCCTCGGCGTCGGTCCATTGGTAGATCTCACCCGGGGCGGCGGCCAGGGTCATCGGCAGGGCAAGCAGAAGCAGGACAGGGTGGCGCATCGTCGGTACTCCCTTACTGACGTGATACGCATAACTATAGTTGTTGTTAGGCGGCCTTCCAGTCGCGCGTTACCACCAGGCCTCCGCCTGCAGGCCGAGGGTCCAGGCCGAGGTGGCGTTGCCGAAGACCCCGGCGGCGCCGCCCGCCACCGGATTGACGGCGGCATCGCGGGCGGCGTTGTTCCAGTCGGCGAAGGTGACGAAGGCGCGCAGCGCCGGGCGGGAGAAGAAGCCCCGTCCGGCCGAGAGTTGCGGGGCGATGGTGAGCTTGGTGAGGTTCATGCTGGGGCCGACGTTCGGGTCCACCTGGTCCAGTCCCAGCTCCACGGCGAGGCTGAAGTGGTCGCTGAAGTGGTAGATGGGGCGGGCACCGATGGAGGTCCAACTCTGGATGCCGTCGCGGATCTCGTGGACGAAGGTGGCCTGGCCGGACCAGTTATCGGAGGGCTGGAACAGCAGCTGTTCGACCAGTCGCAGGGTGTTGTCGGAGGCGGCGGCGGTGTCGTCCGGATTCTTGCCCAGGCTGGCCCCGGCCCCGGCGCCGTACTGCAGGGTGATGCGGTTCCAGCCGCCAAGCAGCGGCTTCTGGGTGTGCTCCAGGTGCAGCTGCCAGCCGTCCTCTCCGGCCAGTCCCGCCTGGCTCTCGTCGGAGTGGATCCAGGCCAGACCCACGGTCAGCTGGCCGTCGGCGTTGCTGTCGATCTCGCGCAGGCGCAGGTCGTGGGTGGTGGTGGCCCGGTCGGAGCCGGAGTTGAGATTGGCGATGGGGTCACGCACGTTGCGCACCAGGCTGTAGGAGAGCTTGCCAGAGCCCACGGGCAGGTCGCTGAAACCGCCACCGGCGCCGCTGTTGTCCCAGTAGAAGAAGTCGGTGAGGTGCACGTCCTGGCGCAGCAGGCGCTTGCCCACCCACAGCCGGGCCTGGCGCCAGGCGCCGTCGCCAAGGCCGCCCCCCTCCACGTAGACCTCGCGCATGGCGGTGTCGTAGGCCTCCCAGTCCCGGTCCTGGGCGCTGGCGAAGGCGAAGGTGGCGTTGGCGCGGAAGTGGCTGCCATCCTCCCCCTTGAACAGCTGCTCGCCGAACTTCAGCGCGCCGTAGCTTTCGCACTCATTACCGAGCCGATACTTGCTGGCCGCCCCCGGCAGCTGGAAGCAGGTCTGATCGCCCCCCTCGGAGTTGGAGCCCACCCCGGCGCGGAAGTAGCCGTGGAAGTCGATGGCGGCGGCGTTGAGGCTGGTAAGCAGAAGTACGGGCAGGGCGAGGCGGGGCATTCGGGGCATGGGCGCTCCAGTGAGTAAAGGCGAAAGACTCCGTTTCACTATAGCCCAGAAAACCGAGAAGAGAGGCTATCGTCTCGGCTGACGCATCTCCAGACAGCCCCGCTTTACCCACTCGTCGGCGGGCAGCTCGAAGCGCCGCACCTTGTCTGAGATTGGCACCCGCGGGCAGTAGGAGGGGCGCAGGTGGACGCCCTCGCCCCCGAGTTGCTCGTCGAGACTCCAACCGTTGACGATCTCCAGCTCATCCGCATCGATGAGATAGCCGAATACCGAATCCCACGGCATGCCCGGGGAGCCGTCGGCCCGGCGCGAGACGCTGGTACGGGTGATCATCAGCAGGTGGACGCGCCCGTCTTCAAGGCTTGCCGTGCCCATGTAGCGAAGCACCTCCGCGGGCGCATCCCCCAGGGTGATACGCGGGTAGCGCTGTAGTGACTCGCTGGTGATTTGCTCCGAGCGTTGGCCGGAGGCGTGGGCGTGGATGCTGATGCTGAGCAGGAGGATAAGAATGGCGTTCTTCATGGCTTCCCTGCGATATGTTTGGTGGGCCCACCAGGACTCGAACCTGGGACCAAGGGATTATGAGTCCCCTGCTCTAACCAACTGAGCTA
>JBFFSW010000172.1:0-4365 GCA_041572195.1 Thiohalomonadaceae bacterium
ACCAGAGCGTCGGTCAGGGGCGCCAGGCCTTCGGCAAGACCGGCACCATGCATGTGCGCGCCGACATCGTCATGCTCGCCGCAGGCACCCTGGGCAGCACCGAGATCCTGTTACGCTCGAAAGAGGGCGGTCTGTCGCTCTCCGACCGTCTCGGCATGGGCTTTACCGGCAACGGCGACATCGTCTCCTTTGCCTACAATGGCGATTATGAGATCAACGCCGTCGGAGCCGGGGACCAGGAGCCGAACGAGAACGACCCGGTCGGTCCCACCATCACCGGCACCCTGGATATGCGCGACAGCGAGAACGTCGATGACGGCATCCTCATGGAGGAGGGGGCGATCCCCGGCGCCATCGCCTCGTTGATGCCGGCGGGGCTGGCCGTGGCCGCCAAGCTGGGCGAGGACATGGACTCCGGCTTCATCGACGCCCTCAAGGAGAAGGCGCGCGAGATCGAGGGCATGGTGCGCGGCCCCTACCATGGCGCCGTTGAGCATACCCAGACCTTCCTTACCATGACCCACGACGATGCCGACGGGGTGATGAGCCTGGAGGATGATCAGCTGCGCATCCGTTGGCCCGGCGTCGGCACCCAGCCGTTCAACTACCGTGCCAAGGAGAAGGCGATGGAGGCGGCCAAGGCCCTGGGCGCCACCTACACCCCCAACCCCATCTGGAACAAGCTCACCGACCACAGCCTGATCACCGTGCATCCGCTCGGCGGTTGCTGCATGGCCGAGAGTGCCGACAAGGGAGTGGTGGACCAGCGCGGTGAGGTGTTCGCCGGCGGTTCCGGCAGCGACACCCATGGTGGTCTGTTCGTCTGCGACGGCGCGGTGATGCCGCGCTCGCTCGGGGTCAATCCGCTGCTCACCATCTCTGCCTTCGCCGAGCGTAGCTGCGCCCTCATCGCCAAGGAACACGGTTGGAACATCGACTACAGCCTGCCCTCGGTGTCGCCAGAGCCGCAGGCCGCCGCCGAGCTGGGCATTCGCTTTACCGAGACCATGAAGGGCTACTTCTCCACCAAGGTGATCAGCGATGATTATGAGACCGCGGCCGAGCAGGGCAAGGCCGACGACTCCCCGTTCCAGTTCATCCTCACCATCACCTCGCACCACATGGAGGCGATGCTAAGCGATCCGAACCACAGCGCGCCGATGATCGGCACCGTGACCGCGCCGGTGCTCTCCGCCGAGCCGCTGCAGGTGACCGACGGGGTCTTCAACCTCTTCACCGACGACCCGAAACAGCCCGGCACCAAGAACATGCTCTATCGCATGCGCATGACCAGCGAGCAGGGGCAGCGCTTCTACTTCGAGGGCTTCAAGGTGATTCGCGACGATAGCGGCCTGGATATCTGGTCCGATACCACCACGCTCTACATCACCGTCTACGAGGGGGATGATGCCGAAGGGGAGGTGCTCGGCCGCGGCATCCTGCGCATCAGCATCGACGATTTCGCCCGTCAGCTCACCACCATGCAGGTGCTCAACGCCGATGACATGGGACAGCGGATCGAGGCCCTAGCCCGCTTCGGGCGATTCTTCGCCGGGGAGTTGTGGGACACCTATGTAGGCTAGACGGGGTGATAAAAAAGGCCGGGGTTTCCCCGGCCTTTTTTTATTCGCTGCGTTTGCGCCGAGCCCTTCTTGCCCTTCTCTCCTTGATGTATTGCAGCAGATGCAAGCGCCACAGTCCGCGGATGGTGAAGTAACCCAGCGCCGCGGCAAGGGTGCCGACCAGCAGGCTGCCGAGCAGCAGCGGTTGCCAGATGAGGCCGGTCTCGTTGAGCAGCCACTCCAGCTCCAGCTGGAACTCGAAGTGGTGCTCGGGGGTGTCCAGCAGCCAGGCGCCCACCTGATAGGTTCCATAGAACATCGGCGGGATGGTGATGGGGTTGGTGATCCAGACCAGGGCCACCGACAGCGGCAGGTTGACGCGCACCAGCAGCGCCAGGGCGGCGGCGATGATCATCTGCGCGGGCAGCGGGATGAAGGCGCAGAAGAGGCCTACGGCGAAGGCCCCGGAGGCGGAGCGGCGGTTGAGATGCCAGAGCCCAGGGTCGTGCAGCAGTCGGCCGAAGATGCGGGTCAAATGCGGGTGGTTGCGGATCGTGTGGTGATCCGGCATCAGGCGTTTGATCAGCTTTTTCGGCATCGACTCGAAGGTGGTTGGTGGGCGGGACTTGCGCATTATTACCGATTTGACCACGCTCTTAAACATGCGCACAGGGATGATCGCCTTTCTTTGCGGCATTATCGCCGCCCACCAGCAGGCCGAGCTGCCCGTCTGGTGGCTGGTGATCTCGCTGCTGCCTCTCTGTCTGGCACTCTTTCGCCTGACCCATTTACGTCCCCTTTCCGCTCTGTTGTTCGGTTATCTATGGGCCACCGGCCATGCCCTGTGGCTCATGAGCTCGGCGTTGCCGGAGTCGGCCCAGGGTGTCGACCTGCTCATCGAGGGGCAGGTGCTGGGGCTGCCGGAGAACGCCGAGCGGCGCCAGCGCTTTCTCTTCCAGCCCGACTCCATGAGCCTGGAGGGGGAGGTCATTCCCGTGCCGGGGCGACTGCGCCTCTCCTGGTACGAGGCGGGCGCGCCGGTGCGGGCCGGGGAGCGCTGGCGCTTGACGGTGCGCCTCAAGCGGCCCCACGGCATGGCCAATCCGCACACCTTCGACTACGAGGGGTGGCTGTGGCAGCAGCGCATTCGCGCCGTCGGCTACGTCCGTCCCAGGGGAGAGAACCGGCGCCTGGATGGTGGCCACGCCCTCATCGATTCGCTACGCGAGGGCATGCGTGATCGGCTGGGCACGGCGCTGGCCGGGCGTGATCTGGGGGCGCTGATCCCGGCGCTCACCATCGGCGACCGGGCGGCCATGGATGATGAGCATTGGCGCGTGCTGGTGGATACCGGCACCAATCACCTGATGGCCATCTCCGGGCTGCACGTGGGGCTGGTGGCGGGCTGGGCCTTCTTCCTCATGCGCTGGCTGTGGGGCTGTTCGGAGCGCGCCCTGCGGCGTTTGCCCGCGCCTCAGGCCGGGGCCCTGGCGGGGCTCACGGCGGCGGCCCTCTACGCGGCGATGGCCGGTTTCTCCATTCCCACTCAACGGGCGCTGGTGATGCTTGCGGTGCTGATGGTCGCCTGGCTGCTGCGGCGCACCCCCAGCCCCTCGCACACCCTGGCGCTGGCCCTGGGGGCGGTTCTGCTGCTGGATCCGCCGGCGGTGCTCTCGGCCGGTTTCTGGCTCTCCTTCGCGGCGGTGACGTTGCTGCTTTACGGCATGGGCGCACGCCGCCACTTCGGTCAGGGGAGGGCGAGACGTTTATGGTGGAAGTGGGGGCGGGCGCAGTGGCTGCTGGCCCTAGGGCTGAGTCCGCTGTTGCTCAGTCTGTTTCAGCAGGCACCGATCACCTCGCCCATCGCCAACCTCATCGCCGTGCCCTGGGTGGGGCTGGTGGTGGTGCCGACGGCGCTGCTCGGCACCCTGAGTCTGCCGTTTTTCCCGGCGCTGGGCGAGGGGCTGCTGTGGCTCTCGGTGGGGGCGCTGGAGCTGCTCTGGCCGTTGCTGACGTGGCTGGCCGATGCGGTGCCGCCGCTGGCCCTGCCAGAACCGCCGCTCTGGAGCCTGGCCCCGGCGCTGTTGGGCATCGCCTGGATGCTGGCCCCAGCAGGCTGGCCCAACCGCTGGGCCGGGGCGCTGCTGTTGCTGCCGATGCTGCTCTATCGCCCACCGGGCCCGGCCCATGGAGAGGCCTGGCTCACCTTGCTGGATGTGGGCCAGGGGCTGGCGGCGGCAGTGCGCACCGAGCGGACCCTGCTGCTGTTCGACACCGGCCCGCGCTACAGCGCCAGCTTCGACACCGGGCGGGCGGTGATCCGGCCGTGGTTGCGCGGTCAGGGGCTGACCCGCATCGATACCCTGGTGGTGAGCCACGGCGACAACGACCACATCGGCGGTGCCCGCTCGCTGCTGGAGTCCGTCGGAGTGGGTCGGGTCTACACCGGCGTGCCGGAGAAGATGGCCTGGACCGTGCACGCCCCCTGCCGCCGCGGCGAGGGCTGGGAGGTGGATGGGGTGCGCTTTCGCTTCATCCACCCGGAGCGTGAGTGGCGTGGCAACAACGGCTCCTGCGTGTTGCGGGTGGAGACGGCGCACGGCGCCATCCTGCTGCCGGGAGATATCGAGGCGGCGGCGGAGGAGGCGCTGCTGACCTCAGGCGAGGAGCTGGATGCGGACATCCTCATCGCCCCCCATCACGGCAGCAAGAGCTCCTCCACCGAGCGCTTCATCGACGCGGTCTCCCCTCAGTGGGTGCTCTACCCGGCGGGCTGGCGCAACCGCTACGGCCACCCCCACCC
>JBFFSW010000173.1:0-4319 GCA_041572195.1 Thiohalomonadaceae bacterium
GGGCGAAGCGGCCCTGGCCACCCTCGATGGTGGTAGCGACGGCGCCGGTTTCGAGGCCGCCTACGCCGAGACCCGCGGCGACATCCTGCTTAGCCTGGGGCGTCGCGACGAGGCCCGCGAGGCCTATCGCAAGGCCCTGGACGGTTACACCGAGGTGCCCGCCAAGATCGCCCTGGTGGAGATGAAGCTGGACGACCTGGCCACCGGGGAGGCGCGTTGACGGTGAAGCGTCTGTTTGCCCTGTTCCCGCTGCTGCTGCTGGCGGCCTGCTCCGGCCCGGTGCTGGAGCCGCTGGACCCGCCCGCCGAGCTCCTGCCGATCCCGGCCGCCATCGAGGCGCGGCCTCTGTGGGAGCGTGAGCTGGGCCAGGGGGTGCGCTACCAGTTCCTGCGCCTGCCGCCGCTGGTCGATGCCGACAGCGTCTATGCCGCCAATAAGCAGGGGCTGGTGGCCGCCTTCGCCGCCGCCGACGGCAAGCCGCTGTGGCGGGTGAAGCTGGAGCGTCAGCTCAGCGGCGGTCCGGCCGACGGTGGCGAGGTGTTGCTGCTGGGCGGTGACGCCGAACTGCTGGCCCTGGAGAAGAAGGACGGCGGCCTGCGCTGGCGCGCCGAGCTTGGCAGCGAGGTGGTGGGTATGCCGCTGCGCTCCGGCGAGCGGGTGCTGGTGCGCTGCGTCGACGGCTCCCTGTACGCCCTCTCTGCCAGTGACGGGCGCCAGCTGTGGCGCTTCAAGGAGCGGGTGCCGCAACTGAGCCTGCGTGGTGATTCCGCCCCGGTGGTCAGCGGGCCGATGGTGATCATCGGCACCGCCACGGGGCGACTCAGGGCGCTGTCGCTGGAGGACGGGCGCGAACTCTGGAGCGAGAAGGTCAGCGAGGCGCGCGGGGTTACCGAGATCGCGCGCATGGTCGATGTGGACGCCGAGCTGCTGCTCTCCGGCTCCATCCTTTACGCCGCCGCCTATCAGGGGCGCCTGGCCGCCTTCGCCGCCGCCAGCGGACGCATGTACTGGTCGCGCGAGATCGCCAGCTACAGCGGCATGGCCGAGAGTGAGCAGGCGCTCTATATCACCGACCAGACGGGTCTGGTGTGGGCGCTGGACAAGCGCAGCGGCCGCGCCCTGTGGAAGAGCGAGGCATTGCGCGGTCGCGACCTCAGCGCGCCGGTGCGTCAGGGCGGTTACCTGATCGTCGGTGACTACGAGGGTTACCTGCACTGGTTCGATATGCAGAGCGGCATGATTGTCGGCCGCGCTCGCCTGGAGGAGCCGTTGGTGCGCTTCTCCAACCTGGCCGATGAGTACAGCCACGACTACCCCGAGCATCGCCACCTGCTGGCCGCTCCGGTGGTGGATGGCCGCCGCGTCTACGCGGTGGACAAGCGCGGCGTGCTCGGCGCCTTTGAAGTCACCCTGATCGAGGAGTAAACCTGGTCCCGTGAAACCGGTAATCGCCCTGGTGGGCCGACCCAACGTCGGCAAATCCACCCTATTTAATGTCCTCACCCGTACCCGCGACGCGCTGGTGGCCGACTATGCGGGTCTCACCCGTGTCCGCAAGTACGGCGATGGGGTGGTGGGCGAACGTCCCTACCTGGTGGTGGATACCGGCGGTCTGACCGGCGACGAGCAGGGGATCGAGGGGGAGATGGCCGATCAGGTGCTCAAGGCCATCGGCGAGTCGGACCGGGTGCTGTTCATGGTCGACGGCCGTGGCGGCCTGACTGCCGGTGACGAGGCCATCGCCCACTACCTGCGCCAGAGCGGTCGTCCGGTCACCCTGGTGGTGAACAAGACCGACGGCATCGACCCGGACGTGGCGATGTCCGAATTCCACGCACTGGGGCTGGGTGAGCCGCAGCCCATCGCCGCCGTGCACCAGCGCGGCGTGCGCAGCCTCATCGGCAATGTGCTGGCCGAGTTCCCCACCTACGAGGAGCTGGAAGAGGAGGAGGACGAGAGCCAGGGGATTAAGGTGGCCATTATCGGTCGCCCCAACGTCGGCAAGTCCACCCTGGTCAACCGCATCCTCGGCGAGGAGCGGGTGGTGGTCTTCGACATGCCCGGCACCACCCGCGACAGCATCTACATCCCCTTCGAGCGCGACGAGCAGGCCTACACCCTGATCGACACCGCCGGGGTGAGGCGCCGCGCCAAGGTCAACGAGGCCATCGAGAAGTTCAGCGTCATCAAGACCCTGCAGGCCATCTCCGACGCCCATGTGGTGGTGCTGGTGATCGACGCCCATGAGGCGGTCACCGAGCAGGACGCCACCCTGCTGGGCTACGCCATCGAGGCGGGGCGCGGGCTGGTGGTGGCGATCAACAAGTGGGACGGCCTGGACAAGGAGCAGCGCGAGCGCATCCGCCACGAGCTGGAGTTGCGCTTCCCCTACCTGGACTTCGCCCGCAAGCACTTCATCTCCGCCCTGCACGGCAGCGGCGTCGGCGACCTGTTCGGCTCGGTTAACAAGGCCTACGAGTCGGCCATGCGCAAGCTCTCCACCCCCATGCTCACCGAGCTGCTGGAGGCGGCGCTGGTGGCCCATCAGCCGCCGCTGGTGCGCGGTCGCCGGATCAAGCTGCGCTACGCCCACCAGGGGGGCAAGAATCCCCCGGTGATCGTCATTCACGGCAACCAGACCGACTCGGTGCCCGGCAGCTACAAGCGCTACCTGGAGAACGCCTTCCGCAAGGAGTTGAGGCTGGAGGGGACGCCGATCCGCATCGAGTTCAAGTCGGGCGACAACCCCTTCGCCGACAAGCGCAACACCCTCACCCCGCGCCAGCAGATGAAGAAGCGGCGCATGGTGGGCTTCCACAAGAAGAAAGAGAAGAAGATGAAGAACAAGAAGCGCTTCCGCTGATTGTTCTCCCTCAGGCCAGCCAGTAGTGAACCTCCTGGGCCTTGAGAAAGGCCTCGGCCCCCTCGCCGTGAAGCATGGCGAAGGTGGCCAGCATCCCCGCGCTCATGCAGCTCTCGGCCACCACCGTCACCGAACGAGGACCGCCACGCACCGGCCAGCCGTTGCGCGGGTCGAGGATGTGGCCGTAGCGCACCCCATCCTTGATGAGGAAGCGGCGGGCATCGCCGCTGGTGGCCATCCCCCCCTGTTTCAGATGCAGTTCACCCAGGTGGCGCTCGCCGCTACGTTCCGGGTCGTCCAGGCCCACCACCCAGGGTTTGTCGCCGCGGCGGGCGCGGGTGGAGAAGAGGTCGCCGCCGTAGTTGACCAGCAGGCTCTCGTTGCTGAACTGAGCCAGTAACTGGGCGGTGCGGTCCACCGCGTACTCCTTGCCGATGCCGCCCAGGTCGATCTCCATCCCCGCGGGCAGGGTGAAGTGGGGGCGTTGCCAGCTCGCCTTCTCCCAGCCGACCCGCTCCAGCACCGCCGCCACTGCCTCCGCCGTGGGGAGCTTGTCGCCGCCATCGAAGCGCCACACCTCGCGCAGCACCCCGGAGGTGATGTCGAAGCGACCCTCGCTCAACTGGTAGCACTGCTCGGCGTAGTCGAGCAGGTTGGCGGTCTCGGCATCCACCTCGATGGGTTCGCCGCCGCTACGGTTGATGCGGGCGACGATATTGTCGTCGCGGTAGCGGCTGAACTTGTGCTCGATGCGCAGGGCCTCTTTCTGCGCCATCAGGGTGAGGCGCTCGACCGTCTCGCGCGAGGCCTCCTCGCTGAGGATCTCGCAGGGGCTGGCCATGGCGCTGAAATGGCCCGCCCAGTAACCTTCGCCTCGTTGTATGCGGATCGCCTCGCTCACATCGACCTCGTATTGGTTTTTTCTCGATTATACGCGGATAAAAAAAACGGGGCGCCGAAGCGCCCCGTTTCTCACTGCGACAGAACCGCCTCAGAAGAGGAAGCTGTAGTTGACCTGGAAGGTGGTCGCCTCCAGGGACGGGTACATGTCGTAGTTGCGCTGCACGCCGATGGCGTCCGCGGGGCTGCTCTCGCCGGTCTGGACCATCTTGGCTACACGCACCGAGAACTCACCAGCCTCGTCACCCTCACCGATCGGCATGCCGAACTTCAGGCCGATGGTGGTGCTCTGCATATCGGCAAGACGCATGTCGGAGCTGGCGTGGGTCAGGCCCACCGCCTTGGTGCCGGTGTTGACGTCCACGCCGTCGACCAGGCTGTGACGGTAGAAGTCCGCCGCGCTCTGGTTGTAGAGACGGACGTTGGGCTTCAGGTACATGCCGCCGGGCAGCTCGTAGCGGTAGTGGAGGTCGAGGGTGGTGGAGCTGATCCCCCAGTCGTCGCTGAAGAAGCACACGGAGGCGTGCACCACGTCCTCGGGCAGGTGGTAGACCAC
>JBFFSW010000174.1:0-4300 GCA_041572195.1 Thiohalomonadaceae bacterium
GAAGGCACCGAGGGCAAGCAGTACCTCTATCATGACCCCTGCCACTCGCCGATGAAGCAGCAGAGCCCGGTGAAGGTGGCCTCCGGCCTGCTCAACGCCGAGGTGCAACTCTCCGACCGCTGTTGTGGTGAGGCGGGCACCTTCGCCGTCTCCCGCCCAGACATCGCCAGCCAGGTGCGTATGCGCAAGCAGGAAGAGCTGGAGGCGGGCAAGGCCGCGCTGGGCGGCGAGGTGGAGAAGCTGCTCACCGCTTGTCCCGCTTGTCAGCAGGGCCTTTCGCGCTATGCCGACGCCACCGGCCTCGAGGCGGAGTACATCGTCGTCGAACTGGTCCGCGCGCGCCTGGGCGATGAATGGCAGCAGGCCTTCATCGAGCAGTGCCGCAACGGCGGTGTCGAAAGGGTGTTGTTGTAGCCTCGCGGAGGCACTACAGTGGAAGGTGTAAGGGTAATCACACGGTAAGAAAAGGAGGCGGTATGTTTTTGAAAGATAGTCAAAGCGGTAACCTCGTTGAGGTGCTGGATGTGCAGGCCCTGAGCGACCCCAGTCAGGCGCGTATCGTCGGCCGCTTCCATGCCGGTGAGGAGATGCAGGACCCGGCCTGGTTCGACAAGTCCTCGCTGGCCTTCCCCTCGGGCGAAGCCCTGCCGCGCTGCTGGAGCGACCCCGGCTACCGCGGCTGAGGCCAACGCCCCGGCGTGGTATAATTTCAGGCGGTTTTCGCCGGGGCGCCGCACGCCGCCCCGGTAGTCCCCCCCCGCGTGATCCGCGGCAAGTCTAGACAGGAGTGACACCAGTGGATCTGGCAACTCTCATCGGCATGGTCGCCGGTATCGGCATCATGTTGGCCGCCATCCTGCTCGGCCCCAGCGCCGGGATGTTCATTAACGCCCCCTCGCTGCTGATCGTCTTCGGCGGCACCTTCGGCGTGGTGATGATGAAGTTCAGCATGGGTCAGTTCTTCGGCTCCATCAAGGTGGCGATGAAGGCCTTCCTCAACAAGGCCGAAAAGCCCGAGAGCCTGATCGAGGAGCTGCTAGAGCTGGCCGAGGTGTCGCGCAAGGAGGGGTTGCTGGCGCTGGAGGGCAAGGAGGTGGAGAACGCCTTCATGCAGAAGGGGATCCAGATGATGGTCGATGGCCACGGTCCTGACGTGGTGCGCGGCGTGCTCTCCAAGGAGATGAACCAGGCGGTGGAGCGCCACAACAAGGGGCAGGACGTGTTCAAGGGCATGGGCGACTATGCCCCGGCCATGGGCATGATCGGCACCCTGATTGGTCTGGTGCAGATGCTGGCCAATATGTCCGACCCCGCCTCTATCGGTCCGGCAATGGCGGTGGCCCTGCTCACCACCCTCTACGGGGCGATGATCGCCAACCTCTTCGCCCTGCCCATCGCCGACAAGCTGGGGGTCGCCAGCGAGGCGGAGCGGCTCTCCAAGTCTTTGATTATCGATGGCCTCTCCGGCATCCAGGCGGGCCACAACCCGCGCGTCATCCAGGAGATGCTGGGGGCCTACCTGCCTGGCTCCAAGCGTAAGAGCGACGACGAGTAAGGCGGCATGAGCGAGGAGGCGCAGCCCTGTCCCAAGTGTCCACCGCCCGGCGCCCCCGCCTGGGTGATGACCTTCGCCGACCTGATGTCGCTGCTGATGTGCTTCTTCGTGCTGCTGCTCTCCTTCTCCGAGATCGAGGCGCACAAGTTCAAGCAGATGGCTGGCTCCATGCGCATGGCCTTCGGCGTGCAGCGCCAGATCGAGGCCACCGCGGTGCCCATGGGCACCAGCATCGTCGCCCAGGAGTTCTCCCCGGGTAAGCCCGAGCCCACCCCGGTCAAGGAGGTGCGCCAGGTGACCAGCGAGGAGCAGCCCAACCTCGACACCTCGCGCGAGTTGCAGCAGATGGCGGTGGAGGCCAAGGCGGAGGAGCTCTCCGAGGCCCTTACCGAGGCTATCGAGGAGGGGATGATCGAGGTCGAGACCCAGGAGTCGGTGATCATCATCCGCATCCGCGAGAAGGGCTCCTTCCCCTCCGGCGAGGCGGATCTGAACGAGGCCTTCCTGCCAGTGATCGGCCAGATCCGCGAGCAGTTAATGGGGCTGCCCGGCACCATCGAGGTGGCCGGCCACACCGATAATATCCCCATCGCCACCTACCGCTTCCGCTCCAACTGGGAGCTCTCCTCGGCGCGTGCGGTCTCGGTGTTGCACCATCTGTTCGACGAGCCGGGGCTGAACCCGGAGCGTTTCGAGGTCAAGGGACTGGCCGAGACCCGGCCCCTGGGCCCCAACGACACCTCTGAGAACCGCGCGCGCAATCGCCGCGTGGAGATCGTGATCCGATCCCTGGATGGCGGCGAGTCGGCCACCATCGAGGTCAACTAAAAGAGATTTAGGGATGAGCGAGCGAAGGCGCTATTTTCGTATCGACGACACCGTGGGGCTCAACTACAAGGTGATCGATGCCACGGAGGCACGCCACCTGGAGCAAGCCCTGAAGACCGGTCAGCGCCGCAGCAGCGACATGGTGCAGCTGTTCCACGGGCTGGAGGTGCAGGTGGGGTTGGCGGTGGAGGAGCTGCGAAGCACCGCGCCGCAGTCGGCCGCCGTCGCCGAGCTGCTCAACGAGAAGATCAACATCCTCGGTCGGCTGATGATCGACGCCCGCCTGAAGAAGCAGGGCGGGCCCCGCGGGGTCAACCTCAGCGCCTGCGGGCTGGCCTTCGACCAGGACGAGGCGATCGACAGCGGCACCCTGCTGGAGCTGCAACTGACCCTCTTTCCCAGTTACACCTTCATCGTCCTCATCGGCGAGGTGGTGGACTGCCCGGAGAATGAGGATGGGAGTTTCAACGTGCGTCTCGATTACCGCTACATCCGCGACGAGGAGCAGGAGGCGCTGATCCACCACATGGTGCAGCGCCAGAACCAGCAACTGCGCGACTCGCGAGAGTCCTAATTCCTACTCCCGCCCGCGCTCCTTGCGCAGCAGCGCCGACTGCTTCTCGATCATGTAGCGGATCAGCGCCTCCTGCTGGCGCTCATCGATGTTGGTGAACTCCACCCCCACCTTGTAGGAGCTGCCCTCCTGGGCGTTGCAGTAGACCACCCGACCGACGCACTCGATGCTCAGCAGCGAGGGGAAGAAGATCATCTTGACCTGCAAACGTGCACCCTCGGCCAGTGGTTTCTTCTGACGGAAGGAGAGGCCGTGCTGGCTGAGGTTGATGCGCAGGTTGGGTTTGGTCTCATCGCCCAGGCGCTTCTTCTCCTCCATCTGCGCGATGATCTCGATCTTCTTGTCGAGCAGGGCGAGGTACTGGGCGATCTCCGGCTCGCTCTTGCGGATCGAGGCGAGGATGTGGCTGCCCTGCTGACTTAGCTCGCGCAGCTGGGCGATGGGGGATATCTCCCCCGAGCCCTCCTCGTCCTCCTTCAGCAGCTTGTAGCTGAAGTGGACCTGGTCGTCGAGACGGAAGGAGCGGCGGCGGTCCTCGCTGTCGTAGGGTTGTCCTTCACTCATCGCCGCTCTCCCTTGAGTCTTTTAGAACTGCTCGACGCCTTCCGGGGTGCCGACCAGCACCAGGTCGGCCGGGCGCATGGCGAAGAGGCCGTTGGTGACCACGCCGGTGATGTGGTTGAGCTTCTCCTCCAGCGCCACCACCTCGGACTCTTCCAGCTGCAGGCCGCGGATGTCGAGGATGTCGCAGCCGTTGTCGGTGATGAAGCCCTCGCGATGGACCGGCTCACCGCCCAGCTTGGCCAGCTCGCGGGCGACGTAGGCGCGGGACATGGGGATCACCTCCACCGGCAGCGGGAAGGCGCCCATCTTATCCACCACCTTGGTCTCGTCGACGATGCAGACGAACTTGTCGGCCACCGCGGCGACGATCTTCTCGCGGGTGAGGGCGCCGCCGCCGCCCTTGATCAGGTGGCGCTGGCGGTTGGTCTCGTCGGCGCCGTCGATGTAGACGGAGATGTGGTCGACGTCGTTCAGGTCCAGCACCTCGATGCCGTGGCCGCGCAGGCGCTCGGCGCTGGCTTCGGAGGAGGCGACGGTACCCTTGATCTGGTCCTTCATCTCCGCCAGCGCGTCGATGAAGAAGTTGGCGGTGGAACCGGTGCCGATACCGATGATGGTGTTGGGCACCACGTGCTCCAGTGCGGCGCGCGCCACGGCCTGCTTCATCTCATCCTGGGTCATGCTCATGCTGGTGGTCTCCTGAAAAACGGTCTATCCGGGCCTCGTGTGAGGCGAAAGTGCCTGATTATACGGTAGTAAGGCCTCTATATAGAAGGTAC
>JBFFSW010000175.1:0-4275 GCA_041572195.1 Thiohalomonadaceae bacterium
CCACTAATATTGTTCGGTAAGCTAGCTTCGCGTAGCTAATCCCACCCCCTCACCCAACCAACCCCAACCCCCGATAGGTATTCCTTCCCGCAATCCCGTCCGCCTCCAGGCCGTTCTCTTTCTGCCATGCGATGAGGGCGGCCTCGGTGTTGGGGCCGAATTTGCCGTCCACGTGCAGGCCCAGGGCCTGTTGCAGTTTGCGTACCCACTCGCCGCTGGAGCCGCGTTTGACGGTGCGGTAATTCTCAATGACCGGCGTCAGCACCGCCTCGCCATCGGCCATTGCGGTGGCCTGGTGGCGGACCCCTTCGACCCGGCGGCCCCAGCCGCGGCCGAACTCGGCCCAGGTGCTGAGGCCCTTGAGGAATTTGAGGCGGCGATCACACAGCTCGTCGATGACGGGGATGGGTTGCTGTTCGCTGACTTTTGCCAGGGTCTTGGGGCCGATGCCGCCGTCCTGCGCGGCGCCCACCGCGCCCTGCAGCCACTTGGCGCTACGCCCGGGGCCGGAGTTGACCGCGGCGTCGAAGACCGCGTAATCCATTCCCCTGGGCAGCTCATCGCAGCGGCACTTGTTCCAGTAGCCATCACGGTAGATCTGTTCCAGCTCCTTGTCGGAGATGTTGCGCAGTTGCTCCTTGGTTCTGTCGGCGCCGAAGTAGCGCCGGTAGGTCGCCAGGGTGACCCCCTTCATGGTCGCGCCGCCGGGGTCCTTGGGATTGTCGGACCAGCCGCCCTCGTGAACCAGCACCAGCTGGAGTGATTTTTTGAAGTTGTTTTTCATGCGATCATTCCTCCCTGTGTCACCCCTGCATCATCGGCGAAAAAAAAGGCCGCGTCCAAAGACGCGGCCTTTTTCGTTGGAGTGCCTAAGCCTTACAGCTTGACCACCAGCACCGGGCAGTCGGCGTGGCCGATGACGCGCTCGGAGACGCTGCCGACCAGCAGGCGGTCGAGACCGGTGCGGCCGTGGCTGCCCATGACGATGAGCTCGGCGCCGTGCTCGGCGGCGGCGGCGGTGATCGCCTCGTCGGGGCGGCCGACGCGGATGTCCACGTTGGCCTCGACACCCGCCTCGGCCATGGCGCGCTGCACCTGGCTGGCGTGGGCATGGGCGTCATCCTTGAGGCGCTCGTCCAGGGCGACGGAGACGATGGTCAGCGGCGCATCGCACTGCTTGACCATGTTGAGGGCGGTGACCGCGGCGGCCTCGCTGTAGCGCGAGCCGTCGATCGGCAGGAGGATGCCCTTGCCGCCGTCGCGGGTCTCGCGCGGCACCACCAGCACGTTGGCGTGGCCGTGGCCGATCACCTTCGCGGTGGTGGAGCCGAGCATGGTGCGCACCAGGTCGTTGGTGTCACGGCGACCCATGACCACCACGTCCATGTTGCTGGCGTCGGCCTGGTCGACGATATCGACGTAGGCCTCGCTGCCGTGACCGATGAGGATCTCGCAGTCGACGCCGACCGCGGCGGCCTCCTCGCGCACCTTGCCCAGGCGCTCGCTCAGGGTCTTCTTCTCCAGCTCGTGGGACTCCTGGCCCAGCTCCGGGTTGGCCATCACGCTGAAGGCGAAGAGCTTGGCCTCGCAGCGGCGTGCCAGCTCGATGGCCTGGCTCACCGCGCCGCGGCTGAACTCGGTGCCGTCGGTGACCAGCATCACCCGCTCCAGACGACCGGTGGGGGAGAGCTGATGCGCGTCCTCGCTGGAGGCGGGGCTGAAGGTGCCGGGCACGGCGTGCTCGGCGGCCATCTTCTCGCGGTGCTCGCGCATGCCCTTGATCAGCGCCTTGAAGACGATGGTGGCGCCGGTGACCAGGGCGAAGATCAGCAGGCCGAAGCTCAGGTCCTTGAGCAGGCTGGCGGTGCTCTCGCTTAGCGGCTCGATCTGGCCCAGCTCGGAGAGGTAGACCGGGATCACCACCAGGCGGCTGGTGAGGGCGATCATCATGATCACGCCCATGACGATCTTCACCGCGTAGGGTTTGACGTAGGTGGTGCCGATGGCGCCCAGCTGCACGCCGAACAGGGAACCGGCGAGGATGATCATCGCCAGGCGGATGTCGACGTAACCGGCGATGGCGAACTTGATGGTGCCGCCCATACCCATGATGAAGGCGATGACCAGCTCGGTGGCCGAGGCGATGAGGCCGGGCACACCGAGGATGTACATCATCGCCGGTACGCCGATGAAGCCGCCGACGGCGATGGTGGCCGCCAGCATGCCGGTGGCGAAGCCGATGGGCAGGGTGAAGAGCACGGAGATCTTCGCGTCGATGGACTTGAAGTACATCATGGTGCCGGGGATGTGCACCGACTGCACCCACTCGGCGATCTTGGTCTTCTTCTCGCTGTCGGGGTTATCGGAGCGCATCATGCGCAAGGCATCACGCAGCACGTAGCCGCCGACGATGGCCAGCACGACGACGAACACCGAGGAGACGTAGAGGTTGGAGCCCGCCTTGCCGAAGCTCTCGCGGATCATCTCCTGTATCCCCGCGCCGTAGAGCACACCGGCCTCGGCGGAGATACCCAGGACGATGCCCAGTTTGACGTCCACCTGGCCGAACTTGTGGCGCTTCATGGCGCCGACCAGGGCCTTGGGGAACTTGTGGGCCATGTTCGAGGCGACCGCCATGATGGCGGTGGCGCCCATGTTCATCATCGCCGGGGTGAGCACGAAGGCGCCGCCGGAGCCGATGAAGCCGCTCACCAGGCCGCCGACGAAGCCGATGAGGAAGAGCAGGATGACGCTGCCCGCGCTCAGGTCGATAAAGTTGATATCCATTGCCGGGCTCCTACTTCTTGGTGGTCTTGGGCTTGATGCCGAACATGTCCCAGAACTGTCCGGTGAAGTTGCCGTGGACGATGGAGAAGACAAAGGCGATCACCATCGGCACGTAGAAGTTCCAGCCGCCCTCGCGCGAGAGCTCCAGGATCTTCTCCTCATAGGTGTAGAGGAGGCTGTAGAGCACGACGCTGATCGTGCCGTAGATGATGGTGTTCTTAACCGCTGTTTTACGTTCTAGTGACACGGGCTCCCAACCTGTGGTGGATTTTCGAGCAAGCGGGCAATTCTCTAGGTATCGACATCACTATTCTAATGAATAGTAATTTAGTAATATTCCCACATGGAATATAGAAACCTTCCCGACATGAAGGCCCTGGCGACCCTGCGGGCGGTGGTGGAACTGGGCGGCGTGGAGCAGGCCGGGCGTGCCCTGCACGTGGGCCAGCCAGCGGTGACCAAGCGCCTGCGCGGCCTCGACGAGTGCTACGGCGTGAAGCTGATGCAGCGCAAGGGACGTAGGCTGGAACTGACCGCCGCCGGTGAGCGGGTCTACACTTACGCGCGTCTGGTGCTGGACCATCAGACCAGCCTGCTGGACGACCTGGTGTCGCTGCGCGAGGGCGACAACCGGCTGCGCCTGGAGGTCACCTCGGCCATCGGTGAGCACCTGCTGCCGGACCTGCTGCTGCGCTTCAACGATGCCCACCCGGAATATCGGGTGCAGACGCGCATGGGCTACAGCCGCCGCATCCAGACCCGCCTGGCCACCGGCCTGGCCGACCTGGCCCTGCTGGAGCAGGCGCCGGACCACGGCGACATCCTGGTGCAGAAGTGGTTCGAGGACGAGCTGGTGCTGGTGTGTGGCCCCAGTCACCCGCTGCATGGGGTGGAGATGCTGCCGCTGGAGGAGCTGCAGGGGCTGAACTACGTGCTGCGCGAGCCGCAATCCTCCACCCGCATCACCCTGGACCGCACCCTGGGGGATATCGGCATCGGCGCGCTGCCGGTGAGCATGGAGGTGGGGTCCAACGACACCATCGTCGAGATCCTCGACCGCGGCCGCCACGTCAGCTTCCTGCCGCGCTTCGCGGTGAGCGAGGCGCTGGAGGAGGGGGGGCTGCACCACATCAAGGTGCAGGGGCTGCGCATCCTGCGCACCATCTGGATCGCCCGCACCCGCGCCACCCTCGACAACAAGGCCGCCGAGGCCTTTATCGGCCTGCTGCGGGGGGATTGACTCAGCACCGATTAAGGATGGGTGTGGGAACATTGTGCCGACACCCCCTGTCTATTGAGTTAATGTGGTTCAAGGAGTCGAGTCGATGGGCAAGAGAAACCCCTTCCTGACCGTGTGTGATCTGGGCGGCACCCAGGCCTGGACCTATATCCACGCCCCCAGCGCCCGCGCCATCCTCGACAAGTACCCGCAAATGGCGGTGCTGGAGCAGGCCCCCGACTGGCTGGACGAGGCCACCCGCCGGCGTA
>JBFFSW010000176.1:0-4246 GCA_041572195.1 Thiohalomonadaceae bacterium
CAGTGTTTTCTCAATGAATATATCTTTCCGCTCGAGGTAGGGGACCGTGAGCTGCTGGCGGAGCTTAAGGGTGAGCTGGAGAGGCGCCTGGAGAGCGACTCTCTGGGGGATGATGGTTACGTCATGCTCTCCATCTACGCCCTTTACGCGCCGCTCTACTCGCTGCGCGGCTGGGAGCGCATCGACACCGGCGGCCGCGAGTTGTTCATGGGCATCCTGGCGCAGTGCGAGGATTACGCACGGGAGATGGAGTTGAGGTCTTCCATCAGCTCCTTTTCCGCGATCACCGACAAGGTTTCCATGGCGGTGCAGGCGCAGTACGAGGAGAGCCCCTATCCGCGCTGGTTCGTTCTGGATCGTCAGGCGGATGGCACGCTACCGCAGACCTTCGTCAATCCCTATATCAAACTCGCCGACCCGGACCTGCTGCACCATCCGAAGCGGATCCTGGTGGCCGGCTGCGGCACCGGCCAACAGCCCATCTTTATCGCGCGTTTCTATCCCGATGTCGAGGTGACTGCGTTGGATCTCAGCCGTACCAGTCTCGCTTACGCCATGCGTAAGGCCGAGGAGATGGGGGTGGAGAATATCCGCTTTCGTCACGGCGATATCCTCGAGTTGGCCGACTCCGACGAGCGTTACGATCTGGTTTTTTGCTCCGGTGTCCTCCACCACATGCAGAACCCGATGGCTGGTTGGCGTGCCCTGCGCCATGTGCTGGCCGAGGCTGGGGCGATGAGTATCGCGCTCTACAGCAGTCACGCCCGTAGCGTGATCTATGAGGCGCGTGAGAAGATCGCGGCCCTGGGTCTGGATGATGATCTGGATACCATCCGCGCGGCCCGCCTCGATAAGGCGATCATCAATACCGATGACGAGAAGGTGGCCAGATTCATGCTCAAGAGTCTGGATTACTTCTCGCTGAGCGGATTTCGCGATCTGGTCTTCCACCGTCAGGAGCACGGTTACACGTTGCCGGAAATCGGTGCCTGCCTTGATGAGTTGCGGCTGCGCTTTGTTGGCATCGATTACACCCCCGCGCTGTATGCTCGCTTTTTCGCCGAGCGGGGAAGGGATGCCGCGGTCGATGATATTTCGCAATGGGACGCCTTTGAACTGAAACACCCCGACGCCTTCGTGGGTATGTACAGCTTCTGGTGTGAACCTCTCGCATAGTGACGGCTACGAAATAATGAGTGACGAAAAAAACTCCGCCAACTCCCGTCTGGTGATTGTCCTCGGGATGCACCGAAGCGGGACCTCGGCGCTGACGGGATTGATCAATAAGCTGGGCTTCGCCCTTGGTGAGCGGCTTCTCGATGCCTCTAAGGATAACGAAAAGGGCTATTACGAGAATTACGATATCCTGCTAAAGAACGAGGAGATATTCTCCCGTCTGGAGAGTCACTGGTACGCCCCCTCGTCGTTGCCCGATAACTGGTGGAAACGTCCCGAGTTCGAACACATCAAGGCGGAGATTGGCGCGCTCATCGATCGCCAGTTCGCCAGCGAGCGGCTGTGGGCGATAAAGGACCCGCGCATGTGCCGCCTGCTGCCGCTGTGGCTGGAGGTTCTTGAGGAGCGCGATATCGATGTCAGCTTCGTGCTGATGCTGCGCCGCCCGGAGGAGGTGGCCGCCTCGCTGCGCCGCCGCGACCATTTTTCCCTGCACCACAGCACCCTGTTGTGGCTGGGCTATATCCTGGATGCCGAGCGCTACAGCCGCGGCTATCCGCGCATCGCCATGGACTTCGACGGGCTGATGGGTGACTGGCGCGGCGCCGCCCGCTCCATTGAGTCCCTGCTGGGAGGCGTCACCCTGGATATCGAGGCGGTCGCCGCCGAGGTCGATGGCTTTCTGAGCCCGTCACTGCGTCACCACCGAGGCGGCGAGACGGAGGAGTCCAGCCTTCTGCTGCCCACGGCGCGCGAGGTCTATACCGTGATCGGCTCCGGTATGGAGGCGGCCGCGGAGCAGTTGGATCGCTATCATCAGGAGATGCGTGAATTTTCCACGCTGTTCTCCAACGAGGAGCTGTTCAACTCCATCAATGAACAGCCACGTCAGCATATGGCGTATGAGCAGTGGCGCGCGCGCCGTTCGCTCTGTCCCAGTGACGGTCAGGTGATGGCCGAACGTATGCTCAACGCCTGGGCCTTCAGGCCGACGGTGCATATCGTCCTGCTGGCGGGGGAGGGGGAGCACGAGCGCCTGGCCGACTCCCTGGATTCGCTGGAGGGGCAGCTCTACAAGAACTGGGCGTTGACGGTTGTCGCCCCCTTCGAGGCCTTCTCGCCACTCTTCTCCGAAGAGCCGCACCTTCAGTGGATCGTCAGTGATACGCCGGAGAGCGCGCTGGCCGATGTGGTCTCCACATCCGGCGGTGACTGGATGGGCGTACTGTGCGCAGGCGACACCCTGGAGCCCAAGGCGCTGTTCAGCTTCGCCGACTACATCAATATCCGCCCGCGCTGGAACGTGGTCTACAGTGACCATGATCGCCTGTCGCGCGACGGCGAGCACTACGAGCCCAACTTCAAGCCCGATATCAATATCGAACTGGCCCGCTCCCAGCCCTATGTCGGACGTTTTCTCCTGGCCAGGCGCGAGCTGCTCGCCTCCCTAGGCATTCCTGGGCGCGGCTATGGCCTCAGCGCGCACGAGTGGCTGCTAAGGGCGCTGGAGAGTTTCGGGCCGTCGAGCATCGGTCATATCAGCGACGTGCTGTTCCATCAGGCCGATGCCGTGACCGAGGGCTTCGACGCCGAGTCGGCTCAGAGTGAACTGAACGCCATGATCCAGGGGCATCTGCAACGTTGCGCTGTCGGCGCCGATGTCAGCCCCGCGCTCATTCCGGGGAGCTGTTTTCTCGACTACCGTCTGACGCATCGCCCGAAGGTCTCCTTCGTCATCGCCCATGCCGATGAGCTGGAGTTCCTGCACCACTGCATCGACAGCACCGTCGAGAGAAACGACTATCAGGATTACGAGATCATCGTCGCCGACATGGGCAGCGTTCACGACGCCTGCCGCGAGTATTACGCGCACCTTGAGCGGCGCTTCGGCGAACGGCTCAAGCTGCTGATGCTCACCGACGTCTCCCTGCCCCAGGCGCTCAACCTTGGCGCCGAGCGGGCCGATGGCGACTACCTCTTCTTCCTCGACCCGCACGCGCAGTTCATTCAGCCGCGTAGCCTGGAGAGGATGCTGGCCATCGCCGTTCAGCCCGGTGTATCCGTCGTCTCGCCGCGGATGATCGCCGCCAACAGGCCCGCGCTGACCTACGCCGGGACCCTGCTCGGACATGCAGGCTCGTACACTCACCCCTTCGTCGGTCTGCGCATCGACGAACCCGGCTACCAGGGGCGCGCCCTGTTGCAGCAGGACCAAAGTGCCGCCAGCGCCGCCTGCATGCTCATCGAGCGCGAGACCTTCGTCGCCATGCAGGGCTTCGATGCCGAGCGTTACTCCCTGGCCGGTTTCGATATCGACCTCTCACTGCGCATCACTCAGGGGGGAGGACGCATCGTCTGGACGCCGTTCGCCACCCTGGCCTTCAGCGAGCAGACGGAGGAGGGGTGGAGCCGACCGCTGGATTATCGGCTTCAGGGGCTGGGGCGCGATGAGCGGGCTCGGCTGCGGGATGATGAGGATGCGCTGATTGAGCGCTGGCTCCCCGCGCTGGCGCACGACCCGGCCTACAACCTCAATCTCAGCCTGGCCTCGGAGCCGTTCGACATCGAGGTGGATTTCGCCCCGCGTTGGGACATCCACTTCCACGACAAGCCCCGCGTCCTTGGTCTGGCGCTCACCGCGTTGCTGGACGATCTGCGCATCGGCGGTCCGCTCAAGCTGTTGGATGACCAGGCGGCGATTCAGTACATGGAGCTGCCCACCATCGAGCCGTGCAAGCCTGGTCAAGAGCGTGCGCCGACACCGATCGAGCTGGAGCGGCTCAAGCCCGATGTGTTCGTGCTGCAGAGCGCCGTGCGTGATGGTCACCTGCGTGAGATGGCGCGCTATGTCCACTTCAACGAGTGTCGGCTGATCTACGACCTCGAGGACCTGAAGACCGTGCTGCCGGAGAAAAACTCCCGCGCCAGATTCATTCCCAAGGATATGGGTTACCGGCTGAGGAGCGCGTTGGGTAGTTGTGATCGCCTGTGGGTGACGACGCAGCCCCTGGCCGAGGCCCACCGCGATGACATCGCCGACATCCGTCTGGTTCCCAACTATCTGTCGCGC
>JBFFSW010000177.1:0-4246 GCA_041572195.1 Thiohalomonadaceae bacterium
GTGTTGCCCGGTGGTATGCCGGGGGCCCAGCACCTGCGTGAAGATGCGCGCATTCAGGCGCTGATCCAGAAGATGGTGGATGAAGACCGCTACACCGCCGCCATCTGCGCCGCGCCCACGGTGCTGGCCGCCGCCGGGGTGCTCGCGGGGCGGCGCGCCACCAGCTACCCCGGTTTTCTCGACAAGATGGGCCTGGATGACGTGGAGGTCACCGGCGAGGCGCTGGTGCATGACGGCAAGGTGATCACCTCGCGCGGGCCGGGCACGGCCATGGATTTCGCCCTGGCCCTGATCGAGGCGTTGCTCGGTCGGCAGAAGCGGGACGAGGTCGAGGCGGGTTTGGTGAGGTAATGAAAAAGGGCGCCGTCGGCGCCCTTTTTAGTTAGTCCCGACCGGGTATGAACACCGGTCGCACATCGCTGGCGATCAGGCCGCCCTCCTTCTGCTCGCTCTCCTCGACGAAGAATTCGAAGATCGCCTCGCGGTTGGTCATCAGTTCCACGTTGGTCCCCTCCACCAGATCGTTCATGTGCACGAACACCCCCTCATGCGGTGAGTCGGGGTCACGCGGGTCGGTGATCCAGAGGTTGGGATCGAGGCGGGTGATGAAGCGCATGAAGCCGTAGCCCTTGTCCGGGAACCACTTGGTGCAGGTGCCGCGCACCTTGTGGTGCAGCTTGCCCCACTGGTTCTCAGGCTCGTGGGCGAAGGGCAGCAGGTCGGGCATCAGGTAGCCGGAGTGGAAGGCGTCCACCTGGCGCTGCAGCTCGCGCGAGACGTTCTTGAAGGCCAGCAGCTCGACCCGGCAGCCGCGGTCCTGCAGCGCCTGCACCAGGCTGAGGAAGTCGCCGTCGCCGGTCACCAGCAGCACCTGGTCGAGGTTGTCGGCCTGACGTAGGGCGTCCACCGCCAGGTCCAGGTCGGCGTTGGACTTGGTGCTCTCGTTGCCCTCCTCGTCATAGTAGTAACGCACGTACTTGACGTTAATCTTCCAGCCGTAGTCACGCACCATCTGCTGATAGGCACGGGCCTTCTTGGCGTAATCGGGATCGAGGTTGGCGCGGTTCTGGTCGTAGGCCAGATAGGTGTTCAGACGCAGGACGTTGCTGCCGTCACGAGCGGCGAAGCGCCGCAGCACGTCGTAACGCATGTGGTAGCCGCCGTTGAACTTGATGTTTTCTGCATCGACGAAGACGCCGGTTTTGATATTGGATGACACAGTCTCTTCCCCACTAAAAGAATAGAATTTATTCCATCGAGTTATTTTTATAATCCCGAGTGATCGTTATCGCCGACCTTTATGCCCAGGAGATATTACATGTAAGGATTTTCTTACTTACAGAGTGGGATGATATCAAATAACCACACAAAGATATCAATCAGGCCCCTGCGCCCTTAACAGGTTCCTCAGCACCTGCGGGTCGATGGGGCGCGACAGTGGTTCGATGAAGGGAAAGCGGCGGCGCAGTGCCTCCAGTATCTCCCCCTCCTCGGGGTAGTAGAAGACCACCACCCGCGCGCCGCCCGCGGCCTGCACCACCGCCAGCAGCGACTCCAGCTGGCTGGTGCGGTCGCGGAACTCCAGTTGATGATTGAACTCGGCGACCACCACGGAGGGTTTCAGCTTCTTGATCTGGCTCAGGGCCTTACGGCCGCTTTGCAGCTGCTCGGCGGTGTAACCAAGCTCCCGGTAGAGGGGCAGGAAGTCGGGATAGCCGCCCAGCTCGATCACTGCCAGCAGGCTTTGGGTTTGAGTTTGCATAGGCAGGGGACGATAGCAGGAAGCCCGGGCTTAGGCGAACCGTCGGCGCTGGTGTAGAATGGCGCGGTTTTCCTCTTTTATATCTAAGTCGAAATAACGACAGGTGACTGACTCTTATGCAATCCTTTATTAAATCCTTGATTATCGGCGCTGTTCTGGCCGCTATCGGCTATGTGATCGCGCCCATGCTGGGCGCCGTGGCGGGCAACGTGATGTTGGCCCTGGGCCTGCTGCTGGGCGCCCTGATCGGCGGCCTTTTGCTGGGTGCCGGCGGTACCGTCGGTGCCTCTTCCGAGGGCGGGAGCGCGGACGCCGCCTCCGGTGACATGCAGTCCATCTTCGTCGGTAACCTCGCCTTTAAGGCGCGCTCTGAGGAGCTGCGCGAACTCTTCGCCAAGTACGGCGAGGTGGGCTCGGTGCGCATCATGACCGACCGTCAGACCCGCCGCCCGCGCGGTTTCGCCTTCGTCGAAATGTCCCCCGCTGGTGCCACCAAGGCGATCAAGGCGCTGGATGGTCGGGAGTTCCTCGGCCGCGAGCTGCGCGTCAGCGAGGGCACCGAGCGCAAGCCGCGGGGCTAAGCAGTGAGCGAGTCCAGCCAGGGCGCCGCGCCGCAGAGTATCAGCGAATACCTGCGCCGTACCGGCAGCCGCTACCGCATCTACGACCTGGGGCGGCGCATCGTGCGCATCCCCGACGCCCAGTTCGAGGCCTTCGAGGCGGGCGAGAGCCCGTGGCCTCAGCCGCTGCAACAGCAGGCCTGGCTGGCGGTGCTGGGCTGGAACGGCGAGCGCCCCGAGGAGCAGTTCGTCTGGTTCCTCAAGTTTCCCCTGGATGAGATGGGTCGGCTCAACCCGGCGGCCCGCGACGGCTTCCTCGCCCAGCTGATCGAGCAGGCCCTGCTCAGCCGTGACAAGGGCGAGGCGATGCAGGATGCCCTGGCCGAGAGCGTCTACGGCTACAAGCCGCGCCAGGAGGTGATGGCGGTGTTCCACGCCAAGGCCTCGCGGGCCCTGGGGCTGCCCCCCAGCCAGTTCGCCGAGCACGCGCGCAACTACTTCCGCGGCGAGCCGGGCTGGGACCAGTGGGCCTTCGTCGGCATGCAGGGGATCGCCGATATCTGCGCCCGCCTGGACCAGGATGACAACGAGGCGCTGCTGGCTGCGGCGCTGCCGCACCTGCCCCCCACCCCACTGACGGTACTCTGCTCCTGCCTGGAGCACGAGGGCTTTGGCACCGCCCTGGCCGAGGCGCTGGCCTCGCGGCTGCGTGCGGCGATGGCGACGGGCGATGCCTCGCTGGCGGTGAGCCTGCTGCGCGGGCTCTCCTTCGCCCAGGCCGCGGGGCTGCGCCGCGAGCTGATCGGTGAGCTGCTGGGCGGGGGTATGGCCGGTGAGGTGGAGTTGCTGGCGGCGGTGGTCGGGCGCTGCTGGGAGGACCTCAAGGAGCCCGCGCTGATGGGCGCCTTCCTGGAGGCGGCGGCAATCAACCCCATGGGGCAGGAGGCCTTCACCGCGCTGGTGGCCGACCTGATGATGATCCCCGGGATGCGCGGCGCGGTGCTGGAGCGGATGCGCGACCCGCTGCGCTCCGAGGCCCTGGCCGCGGCGGTCGAGGGGATGTTCAGGACCGCCGATATCTAGATTTACTTTAGATCCGGCATCCCGTTACTGAGATACCAGCGCCCACCCTCCTCCTGATAGAGCCACTTCTGGCGCTGCATCACGCGTCGCACGCTGCCGCTGTCGGCGTCGGTATAACTGATCTCCACCACCACCTCGGCGCTGTCTCCCTCGGCGGAGACGCGCCGCTGCATCTCCTCGTAGCCGGTCACCCGGAAGCGGCGATAGTGCTCCAGCTCGGCGGCGGGCATGGGGCCGTCCTCGGTGCGGGTCATGGCCACCGCGGTGTCGAAGTGGCCCCAGCGTACCGACTTGGAGAAGAGTTGCAGGTGCTCATCCAGGCTTTCGCCGGGGTCGGGGCGCACGCAGGCGCCCAGCAGCAGCACCAGGGCCAGGGTGAACAGGCGAATCCTCATACTCTCTTCTCCATTGCGGATGGCGGTTGCCCAACGGTACTGCCCCGTGGCTATACTTGCAAACAAGTGTGATGGATATTGCGATGTCCGTTACTTGAATAGTGGCCTATGAGGAGCCATTGCATACACATGGAACGTCATGCGAACGGCGCGGGTCGGCCGATAATCGCTACCCTCATCCTTGCCCTGGTCCTGCTGGCAGTGGTGCTGGCCTGGATGCAGAGCGCCCCGACCACGCCCATACGGGTGGGGGTGCTGCACTCGCTCAGCGGTACCATGGCGCTGAGTGAGCGGGCGGTGGTGGATGCCACGGTGCTGGCCCTGGAGGAGCTCAATGCCGAGGGTTTCGGCACCCTGACGCCTCAGCCGCGGACCAAGCAGAACATCCTCGGCAAGGGCATCTGGCGGGACGGTGCTTGGAGCGTGGTGTTTTACCGCACGCTGGA
>JBFFSW010000178.1:0-4192 GCA_041572195.1 Thiohalomonadaceae bacterium
CTCCTCGCTCTGCCCTTCCTGCAGGAAGTTGCGATAGGAATCGAGCTGTATCGACAGCAGGTAGGGTACGTCCAGGATACTCGGGCGTTTGCCGAAATCCTTACGGATGCGTTTTTTCTCAGTGAACGAATAGGCCATCAGAGTTCCTCAGCTCAGTCATTCCAACTATCAAGCCTGGGCGGAATCCATATCCGCGGGAACCACGCCTTAGGCGAAGCTCCGGGGGCATCCAGCGGAAAAAGGCCGGTGACCACAGCCACCAGCCGTTCTCCTTTATACAGCGCCTTCCCTGGCAGGCAGCATAGGCTGCTCATGCATCGTCAGGTTTAAGCCTGACAGAAGCTTACTTGAGCTCGACGGTGGCGCCGGCCTCTTCAAGCTGCTTCTTGAGGTCCTCGGCTTCGTCCTTGGAGGCACCTTCCTTGATGGTGGAGGGAACGCCCTCGACCATTTCCTTGGCTTCCTTCAGACCCAGGCCGGTGATGCCGCGGACGGCCTTGATCACGCCAACCTTGTTGTCGCCGAAGCCGGTCATGACGACGTCGAACTCGTCCTTCTCGGCGGCACCAGCGTCACCACCGGCGGCCGGGGCGGCGGCCACGGCAACGGCAGCGGCGGCGGAAACACCGAACTTCTCTTCCATCGCCTCGATCAGTTCAACCACGTCCATCACGCTCATTTCGGCGATGGCATTCAGGATATCGTCTTTGCTAATAGCCATTGTAAATCGCTCCTAATGTCTTTCTGATAATTTCCAAAATCGCTTCGAACAGCCTTTAGGCGGCCTGCTTGGCGTCGCGGATGGCGGCGACGGTACGAACCAGCTTGCCAGGCACCTCGTTGAGGGTGCGGGCGAACTTCTCGACCGGGGCCTTCATCACCGACATCAGCATGCTGATCGCCTGGTCCTTGGTCGGCATGCTGGCCAGACGCTCCAGGTCGGAAGGACCCAGTAGCTGACCGCCGACGGAAACCAGTTTGACCACCAGTTTGCCGTTATCTTTGGCGAAGTCCTTGATCACGCGGGCAGCGGCACCGGGGTCTTCCATGGAAAACGCCAGAACCAGCGGACCGGTGAGCCCCTCGGTCATGCACTCGAATTCAGTACCTTCGACGGCACGACGAGCGAGGGTGTTCTTCACCACACGGAGGTAGACGCCGGACTCACGCGCCTTGGCGCGCAGTGCGGTCATCTGCTCCGCGGTGAGGCCGTTATATTCCGCACCAATGGCGGAAAAGGCACTCGCAGCGACTTCGGCGACTTCGGCTACGATGGACTTTTTCTGTTCCAGATTGAGAGCCACGAAATCACCTCTTCTGTTGTTGCTCCACACAAAACGTGTTGAGCAGCTTCAGTTAATGGCGGCATACGCCGCCACCCTAACGGTGGCCCTCAAAAGAAAATCTTTTGTGGGTGACACCGTCTGCGCAGGCCCGACTTGCGACGAATTAAGCACCATGGTCAACCACCCCGCGGCACACCTGCGGTCTTCGACGACCACCGCCCGAAGGCGGCGGGTGTCTACCGTCCCCCGGGCACTCGACCCGGGCGATGGAATTTTGTTGCCGCCCTTAGAAGGACAGCGAAGAAGTATCGACGGCCAGACCCGGACCCATGGTGGTCGAGAGGCTGATCTTCTTCATGTACACGCCCTTGGCGGAGCTCGGCTTGGCCTTCTGCAGGTCACCCAGCAGCGCCTCGATGTTCTCCTTCAGCGCGGCGACATCGAAGTCGACGTTACCGACGGTGGCGTGAATGATGCCGCCCTTGTCGGTGCGGTAGCGCACCTGACCGGACTTGGCATTGGTCACGGCGCCGGCAACGTCGGGGCTGACGGTGCCAACCTTGGGGTTGGGCATCAGGCCACGCGGGCCGAGCACCTGACCCAGCTGACCGACAACGCGCATGGCGTCGGGGCTGGCGATGACCACGTCATAGTTCAGATCGCCGCCCTTCATCGCCTCGGCCAGATCCTCCATACCCACAACGTCGGCACCGGCGGCCTTGGCGGCCTCGGCGTTCTCGCCCTGGGTGAAGACGGCCACGCGCACGCTCTTGCCGGTGCCGTTGGGCATCACGGTGGAGCCGCGAACCACCTGGTCGGACTTACGCGGGTCGACGCCGAGATTGACGGAGACATCGACGGACTCGGTGAACTTGGCGCGCGGCAGTTCCTTAAGCAGGCTCAGGGCCTCCTCGGCGGTGTAGACGCGGCCGTGCTCGACCTTCTCGTTAATCGCCTTCTGGCGTTTGCTCAGCTTGGCCATCTTACTCGACCCCCTCGGTATCCAGGCCCATGGAACGTGCACTACCGGCGATGGTGCGCACGGCGGCGTCCATGTCGGCGGCGGTCAGGTCGGGCATCTTGATGGTGGCGATCTCCTCAAGCTGGGCACGGGTGACCTTGCCCACCTTGTTCATGTTCGGCACGGAGGAGCCGCTCTTGATGCCGGCCGCCTTCTTCAGCAGGATGGCGGCGGGCGGGGTCTTGGTGATGTAGGTGAAGCTACGATCGCTGTAGACGGTAATCACCACGGGAACGGGCATACCCTGTTCCATGCTCTGGGTGGCCGCGTTGAAGGCCTTGCAGAACTCCATGATGTTGACGCCGTGCTGACCGAGGGCCGGGCCGACGGGCGGGCTGGGGTTGGCCTGACCAGCAGCCACCTGCAGCTTGATATAGGCTTCGATCTTCTTAGCCATTTTTCTCTCCTAATCGGGTGCGAACGCCTCGCGGCTCCCCGAGTTAATGGTTCACGGCCGTGGCCGTTTCACCGAGAACAGCCCACCGCCACCGCCCGCTTTCGCGGTCGGCGCCGGTGGGCGTTACGAATTGTCGCGGGCCTCAGCCCTTCTCGACCTGGCCGAATTCCAGGTCCACCGGCGTGGAGCGGCCGAAGATCAGCACGGCCACGCGCAGGCGGTTCTTCTCGTAATCGACATCTTCGACCACGCCGTTGAAGTCGTTGAACGGGCCGTCGGTGATACGCACCGACTCGCCCGGCTCGAACAGCACCTTCGGACGCGGCTTCTCGGCGCCTTCCTGAACGCGCTCCAGAATGTTCTGGGCCTCACGTTCGGTGATCGGCGCGGGTCGATCAGAGGTTCCGCCGATGAAACCCATCACTCGCGGAACATCCTTCACCAGGTGCCAGGTGTCGTCGTCCATCTCCATCTGCACCAGCACATAGCCGGGGAAGAATTTGCGATCGGACTTACGCTTCTGGCCTTCGCGCATCTCCACCACCTCTTCGGTGGGAACCAGGATCTGGCCGAACTTGTCTTCCATCCCGTAACGCGAAACACGCTCTTCGAGGGAGCGCTTAACCTGATTTTCAAAGCCTGAATAGGCGTGCACGACGTACCAACGCAGGGCCATCTCTTAGCCTCCCTGTCCGGTAAGGAGTTTGATACCCCACACCAGGAACATGTCGAAGAGCCACAGAATAATGCCGACCAGCAGAACCATCGCCGCCACCAGCATGGTGGTCTGAGTGGTTTCGCGACGAGTCGGCCACACCACCTTGCGCATCTCGATCAGCGCGCCGCGGCTGAAAGCCACGGCGGCCGTGCCGGATGCGGTGCGGGAGGCGACCACGCCAGCCAGCACCGCACTCAGCAGCACACCGAGTACGCGAAGCGGCATTATCTGATCCTCAAACGCGTAAAAGCCGGTGAGGCCCGCGGCGAGAATCAACCCTGCGATGATAAATTTAATGACGTCAGCCATTACCTATTCAGCCATGCCCTGTAGTAGGGAAAATGGCAGGCCAGGAGGGAATCGAACCCCCAACCTGCGGTTTTGGAGACCGCTGCTCTGCCAATTGAGCTACTGGCCTAGAAACAAGTGGACGTGGGACGAACAAACGTCCCACGTCCTACACGCGATATCGAGGATTACTCGATGATCTTGGAGACGACGCCGGCGCCGACGGTGCGACCACCCTCGCGGATGGCGAAGCGCAGGCCGTCTTCCATGGCGATCGGGGCGATCAGGCTCACCACCATCTGCACGTTGTCACCCGGCATCACCATCTCCACGCCTTCCGGCAGGTCACAGGCGCCGGTCACGTCGGTGGTGCGGAAGTAGAACTGCGGGCGGTAGCCGTTGAAGAACGGGGTGTGACGACCACCCTCGTCCTTGCTCAGCACGTACACCTCACACTCGAACTTGGTGTGCGGGGTGATGGA
>JBFFSW010000179.1:0-4138 GCA_041572195.1 Thiohalomonadaceae bacterium
CTGCGACTTGAGAATGTTGCGCATCAGCACGGTGACATCACCGAAGTCGATATTCACCGGGCAGGGCTTCACGCAGCGGTGGCAGATGGTGCAGTGGTCGGCCACGTCGTTCATCTCGTCGAAGTGGCGCACCGAGATACCGCGGCGGGTCTGCTCCTCGTAGAGGAAGGCCTCGATGATCAGGCCGCTGGCGAGGATCTTGTTGCGCGGCGAGTAGAGCAGGTTGGCGCGCGGCACGTGGGTGGTGCAGACGCTCTTGCACTTGCCGCAACGCAGGCAGTCCTTGACCAGCTCGTTGAGGTCGCCCAGGTCGCTGGCCTCGAGGATCAACGCCTCCTGTTGCAGCAGTCGCAGCGAGGGGGTGTAGGCATTCTCCAGCCCGGCGCCCGGCATCAGCTTGCCGGGGTTGAAGCGCTGCTCAGGGTCGACCTGTTTCTTGTAGCCGACGAAGGCCTCGATCAGCTCCGGGGAGAGGAACTGCAGCTTGGTGATGCCGATACCGTGCTCACCAGAGATCACCCCGCCGAGGCGCTCGGCCAGGGCCATCACCTGCTCCACCACGTGCTCCGCCTCGTGCAGCATGGCGTAGTCGTTGGAGTGCACCGGGATGTTGGTGTGCACGTTGCCGTCACCGGCGTGCATGTGGGTGGCGACGAACAGCCGCGAGGTGCGGATCTCGGCGTGGATGGCGTCCAGGCGCTCGCGTACGGCAGCCAGCTCGCCGCCGCCGAAGCCCTCCTTCAGCGGCCGCTCCACCTCGCGCCGGTAGCTGATGCGCAGGTCGCGCCGCTGCAACAGTTGGAACAGGGTGTCGCCGGGGCGCAGGCGCGCGGCAAGCTCCTCACCGATCAGTTCGGCGAAGTCGGCGGCGGGGGCGTCCAGGTTCTCCAACAGGGTGAGCCAGCGTCGCTCGGTCGCCTCGAGGCGGGCGAAGGCGGCCTCCAGCTTGGCCCGCCAGATCGCCTCGCCCTCATCGCTCTGCTCATAATCCTTGGCCCGGCGGCGCTCGTTCACCGCCCCTTCGAGGTAGTCGCGCACCGCGGCGATAATACGCAGCTTGTTGCGGGTGGACTGCTCGATGTTGATGCGCTCGATGCCGTCGTTGTAATCGGCCAGGCGCTCCAGCGGGATCACCACGTCCTCGTTGATCTTGAAGGCGTTGGTGTGGGCGGCGATGGCGGCGGTGCGGGCGCGGTCGGCCCAGAACTGGGCGCGCGCCTCGGGGCTGACGGCGATAAAGCCCTCGGCCTCGCGGGCGTTGGCCATCTTCACCACGGTGGAGGCGGCCTCGGCCACGCGTCCATCATCCTCACCGACGATATCGGCCAGCAGCACCATCTTCGGCAGGTCGGTACGCGGCGCCTTGGTGGAGTAGCCGACGGCGCGCACGTAGCGCTCGTCCAGGTGCTCCAGACCGGCCAACATCACCCCCTCGGTGGCGTCGAGGAAATCCTTGGTCTCGGTGATGGCGGGCACCGCGCGGCGCAGGTCGGCGCCGAAGAACTCCATGCACACGGTGCGGGTGAAGCGCGGCATGCGGTGCAGCACGAAGCGCGCCGAGGTGATGAGGCCGTCGCAGCCCTCCTTCTGCACCCCCGGCAGGCCACCGAGGAATTTGTTGGTGACATCCTTGCCCAGCCCCTGCTTGCGCAGCTCGATGCCGGGGATCTCCAGCAGCTCAGGCTCGCCGATGGGGGTGCGGCCATCCTCCTCATAGCGGCTGATGCGGAAGCGGGCGGTCTCCACCTCGTGGATCTTGCCGCGGTTGTGCTCCAGCCGCTCCACCTCCAGCCACTGGGCATCGGGGGTGACCATGCGCCAGGAGGCGAGGTTGTCCAGGGTGGTGCCCCACATCACCGCTTTCTTACCACCGGCATTCATGGCGATGTTGCCGCCGATGCAGGAGGCATCCTGGGAGGTGGGGTCGACGGCAAAGACGTGCCCGGCCGCCTCGGCGGCGTCGGAGACACGGCGGGTGACCGCCCCGGCGCCGACGCGAACGGTGGTCACCTCCCCCTCCACGTCGGGCAGTTGGCGCGCCTCCACCGCCTCGATGAAGTCGAGCTTCTCGGTGTTGATCACCGCGCAGTCGCCGCGCAGCGGCACCGCACCGCCGGTGTAGCCGGTGCCACCGCCGCGGGGGATGATGGGCAGCCCCAGCTCGATACAGGTGCGCACCAGCGGCGCTACCTCCGCCTCGCTGTCGGGGTTGAGCACCACGAAGGGGAACTCCACGCGCCAGTCGGTGGCGTCGGTGGCGTGGGCCACGCGGGCCAGGCCGTCGAAGGCGATGTTGTCGCGGCGGGTGACCTTGCTGAGGCGGCGCAGCGCCCGCTGGCGCAGCTCGCGCTGGCGCGGCAGCCAGGCCTCGAACTCGCGCACCGCCTCGCGACACGCCTCGGCCAACTGCACTGCCTGGTCATTACCCTCGGCGCGCTCGACGATCTGGTCTAAACGGTGGTGCAGGGCGTGCACCAGGGATTTCCAGCGCCGCTCGTTCTCGATCAGGTCATCCTGGATGAAGGGATTGCGGTCGATGACCCACATATCCCCCAGCACCTCGAAGAGCATGCGCGCCGAGCGGCCAGTAACCCGCTCCTGACGCAGGGTATCGAGCACCCGCCACATCTCCTCACCCAAGTAGCGGATGACGATCTCCCGGTCAGAGAAGGAGGTGTAGTTATAGGGGATCTCACGGATCCGCATCGGTGACTCGCTGGACATTGGCACCACTTGGGCACGGAAAAAAGAGACTAATTTTAGCATGTCGGGCACGCCGCTTTCAGTCCCCTATTTATTGTGGGTTTACCAGGCCTGCAGGCCATAGAGCAACAGGCCGTAACGCAGCCCCTTGCCAATGACTATATAGAGTAGGGCCCGCCACCACGGCACTCCCAGCCAACCGGCGGCAACGCACAGCGGGTCGCCGACCAACGGCAGCCAGGAGAGCAGCAACACCTTGTCACCCCAGCGCTGGATATGGGCCATGCCACGCCGGTGGTGCTCTCGCAGCTCGCGCCCCGGAAAGCGCCGGGCGATCAGCCAGCCCACACCCCAGGAGGTGAGACCGCCGAGGGTGTTGCCCACCGTGGCCAATGCCCAGAGCAGCGGCCATTCGTTCGTTGATTCATTCGCCAGGTAAAGCAATAACGCCTCGGAACCGCCTGGCAACAGCGTCGAGGAGATGAAGGCGCTGGAGAAGAGCGCCCAATAGTGAGTAGTCTCAAGCATTTTCTTGATGCAAAAGAAAACGGGGCCCGAAGGCCCCGTTCCCCTTGAAGCGACTAAGTCGTAAGACTTAGAAGCTCACGCGCAGACCGGCACCGACCAGGGACTCGTCAGCGCTGGCAACGCCAGTCGGCTCGTCGATGTTGGTGGCGCGGTAACCGACGTGAGCGGAGACCTTCTTGGAGAAGGCGTGCTTCATGCCCAGGGCGATGTAGTTAGCATCACGGGCAGCGGCAGCAGCACCGCCGGTGTTGTCGTCGGCGAACATGCCATAACCCAGGGAGAAGGTGTTGGCGCCCATCTTGTAGGAAGCGTTCAGCCAGGTGTAGGTACCGTCATCGGAGTTCACATCGCTGTTCTCCACGACGGCGGCCACGGTGATGGCACCAGCGGAGTACTTCACACCAAACTTGGTGTTGTTGCGATCAGCAGCAGCGGCACCGGTGGAAACGCCGTAGTCGGAGGCGTTCAGCATGGCAACGGCGATCTCAACCGGGCCAACCGGGGCGTTGATGGAGACGGAGGTGGCGTGGTTGCCAGTGGTGCTCGGGCTGGTGGCACCAGCGTCGTTGGCCTCGTCGAAGCCAGCAGCGATCACGACCTTGGCCGGACCGAACTTGTTGGCGTAGGCCACGGCGTTGGCCAGGTAGGAACCATTGCCGTAGATACCGCCGCCCATGCCCTTGTTACCACGGGCCTGCATGAAGGTGGCCAGGAAGGGGTCCCACTTGACGGTGGAGGTCTTGTAGGGGGTGCTCAGACGACCAGCCAGAACGGTACCGAAGCCGCCCTTCAGGCCGACATAGGCCTCACGGGAGCCGATGGTGTTGGTGTCAGCCTGGACGTTCAGATTGGTCTTGGCGAAGCCGGTCAGGCCGTTGCCCAGGTCGTGGTTCACGGAGAAGCCCAG
>JBFFSW010000180.1:0-4106 GCA_041572195.1 Thiohalomonadaceae bacterium
GGCGGCCAGCGCGCCGCGGCGCACGGCGGCACGGATCAGCGCGCCGGTCTTGGCCCGGTGCATGGTCTGCAGCTGCTTCAGGTCGAGGGTCTGGCCGGTGGCCTCGATGTCGATGGCCTGGCCTCCGACCATGCCGATGGAGCCGGAGGCGCGGGCCAGCTCGGCCACCATCGCCAGGCGGCGTTCGGCGGGCAGCGGCGCCAGCGCCGGGTCGGCGGCCAGGGTCTCGAAGGCCAGCGCCTGCAGGGCATCGCCGACGAGGATGGCGGTGGCCTCGTCGAAGGCGATGTGGCAGGTGGGCTTGCCGCGGCGCAGCTCGTCGTCGTCCATGGCCGGGAGGTCGTCGTGCACCAGCGAGTAGGCGTGGATGAACTCCACCGCGCAGGCGGGGGCGTCGAGCAGCGCCTCGTCGACGCCAAAGATGGCGCCGGTGGCGTAGACCAGCACCGGGCGCACCCGTTTGCCGCCGTCCAGGGCGGCGTAGCGCAGCGCCTGGTGCAGGCGCGCCGGGGCGGTGTCGGCGGCGGGCAGGCGCGCGGCCAGGGCCGCCTCGTTGCGTTGCCGGCAGTGCTCGAGAAGGGCCTTGAGTTCGCTCACTCGGCGTCGTCCTCGAAGGGGGCCATCTCGCCGTCGCCCATCAGGATCCGCACCTTCTGCTCCGCCTCGGCCAGGGCCTGCTGGCAGCGGCGGGTGAGCTTGATCCCCTGCTCGAACTCGGCCAGCGACTGCTCCAGGCTCAGATCGCCGCGCTCCATGCGCTCGACCAGCCCCTCCAGGTCGCCGAGGGCCTGTTCGAAATCAAGGGTCTCTTCCTCGCTCTTTTTCGGCGCTCGCTTCGCCATCATCGCCTCTCCCGGGAGGGTGTGTGGGTGGGTGCGCGTACGGTAACCCAGCCCCCACGTCGAATCAACGGCGCCGGGTTTGACACCCGGGAGCGGGAGCCTCTATCTTCACGAAAAAGGAGGGGGGGGGAGAGGATATGTCGCTCAAGGGCAGCCAGACCGAACAGAACCTGAAGGATGCCTTCGCCGGGGAGTCCCAGGCCAACCGTCGTTATCTCTACTTCGCCGCCAAGGCGGACGTGGAGGGCTACAATGACGTGGCCGCGGTGTTCCGCTCCACCGCCGAGGGGGAGACCGGTCACGCCCACGGTCACCTGGAGTATCTGGAGGAGTGTGGCGACCCGGCCACCGGCCTGCCCATCGGCGCTACCGCCGACAACCTCAAGGCGGCCATTGCCGGTGAGACCTACGAGTACACCGATATGTACCCCGGCATGGCCAGGACCGCCCGCGATGAGGGCCTCGATGAGATCGCCGACTGGTTCGAGACCCTGGCCAAGGCCGAGCGCTCTCACGCCAACCGCTTCCAGAAGGCGCTTGACGGTCTCGACGAGCTCTAATTGCGACCCCTTCACCGTTCCGACCTGCTCAGTCTGGAGCAGTACGCCGAGCAGCGCCCCGCCTTTCGCCAACGGCTGTTGGCGCACAAGCGCCCGCGGCGCGTGCCCCTGGGTGAACACGCCGCCCTCTACTTCGAGGACCGCCTCACGGTGCAGTATCAGGTGCAGGAGATGCTGCGCATCGAACGCATCTTCGAGCCGGAGGCCATCGAGGCGGAGCTGGCCGCCTACAACCCGCTGATCCCCGATGGCCGCAACTGGAAGGCCACCCTCATGCTGGAGTTCCCCGACCCCGAGGAGCGCCGCGCTCGCCTGGCCGAACTGGTGGGGGTGGAGCGGGCGCTGTGGCTGCGGGTCGAGGGCTTCGAACCCATCCACCCCATCGCCAACGAGGACCTGGAGCGCTCCACCGCCGAGAAGACCTCGGCGGTGCACTTTCTGCGTTTCGAGTTGAGTGCGGAGATGATTGCCGCTCTGAAGAGTGGCGCCGGGCTGCGCGCCGGTTGTGACCACCCGGCCATGAGCCCGGAGGTCGATGTGGCCGAGGCGAGCCGGGTGGCGCTGCTGGCCGATTTGGCCTAGAGGATGGCCTTGATCAGCACCACGACGCTGGTGAGGGTGGTCAGTAGGTGAAAGGTGGTGACGGCGTGAATGGCGTTCATCTCGATTCCTCTTCCCAAGGGGGGTGAGGCGTTATTAGAGCAGGCTAATATTTCACGACGGTGACGGATGGGTGACGCGGAAAAGAAAAAAGCCGTCGGGCCAGGGGCGCCGACGGCTTTCGATGTTGGTACTCCCAAGGGGACTCGAACCCCTGTTGCCGCCGTGAGAGGGCGGAGTCCTAGACCGCTAGACGATGGGAGCAGGACGGCCACGCTGCTGCGAGGCGTGTGGTATTATACCCAGATGTTTTCCTGGCTCAAGCATTCTGTGAAAAAAATCGTCGGTGGGCGCAATTCGGCCCCCCTGGCGCCCCCCGTCCCCGGCGACGAACCGCGTATCATTAGTCGCGATCAGCACGGTATATCCCGTAGCAATATCAGCGAACATGCGCTTAAGGTGTTGTATCGCCTGAATAAAGCCGGTTACCAGGCCTATCTGGTCGGTGGTGGCGTGCGCGACCTGCTGCTCGGTCACGAGCCCAAGGACTTCGATATCGCCACCGACGCCACCCCCGAACAGGTGAAGGCGCTGTTCCGTAATTGTCGCCTCATCGGCCGCCGTTTCCGCCTCGCCCACGTCTTTTTCGGCCGCGACATCATCGAGGTGGCCACCTTCCGCGCCCGCCACGACAACGGCGGCGACGGCAAGACCTCGGCCGAGGGGATGCTGCTGCGCGATAACGTCTACGGCACCCTGGAGGACGATGCCTGGCGTCGCGACTTCTCGGTCAACGCCCTCTATTACAACATCGCCGACTTCTCGGTGGTGGACTACACCGGCGGCATGGCCGACCTGGAGGCGGGTCGCCTGCGCATCATCGGCGACCCGGAGGAGCGCTTCCGCGAGGACCCGGTGCGCATGCTGCGCGCGGTGCGCTTCGCCGCCAAGCTGGGCTTCCGCATCGGCGAGGCGGAGGAGGAGGCGATCTACGAGCTGGGCGACCTGCTGGCCGACATCCCCGCCGCGCGCCTCTTCGACGAGGTGCTCAAGCTGCTGCTCACCGGCTACGGGGTGGAGACCTACGAGCTGCTGCGCCACTACGACCTCTTCGGTGAGCTCTATCCCGAGACCGAGGATGCCCTGGAGGAGGAGAGCGAGGGCTTCCCCCGCACCCTGCTGGCCCACGCCCTGGAGAACACCGACCGGCGCATCGACGATGGCCTGCCCGTCACCCCCGCCTTCCTGCTCGCCGCGCTGCTCTGGGAGCCGGTGCGTATGCGCGCCGAGGAGCTGATCGAGCGCGGTATGCCGGAGCTGGAGGCGATGCAACGCGCCGGTGACGAGGTGGTGCGCGAGAGCGTTCGCTACGTCGCCTTCCCCAAGCGCTTCTCGCAGCAGAGCCGCGAGATCTGGGATATGCAGGTGCGCCTGAACTCTCGCGGCGGCCGTCGGGCCGATCGGCTGATGGAGAACCCCCGCTTCCGCGCCGGTTACGACTTCCTGGTGCTGCGCGCCAGGAGCGGCGAGGCGGTGGAGGAGCTGGCCGAGTGGTGGACCCGCTACCAGGAGGCCAACGAGCGCGAGCGGCGTGAGCTGAACGCCCCCTTCAGCGGCCGCGAGGGCGGTGGCGGCGGTCGTGCCCGCCGTGGAGGTCGCCGCCCGCGGCGGCGTAAATCCCCCGGCGGCAACTGAGTCGTGGTGCACGCCTTCATCGGCCTCGGCTCCAATCTGGATGAGCCCGAGGCGCAGCTCCAACGCGCCCTTGAGGCCCTCGCCGAGCTGCCCGCAAGCCGCCTGCTGGGCGGCTCGCGCCTCTATCGTAGCGCCCCCATGGGGCCGCAGGACCAGCCCGATTACATCAACGCCGTCGCCCTCATCGACACCGCCCTGGGGCCCCACGCCCTGCTCGACGCCCTGCAGGCGATAGAGAACGCCCAGGGGCGGGTGCGCACTCGTCGCTGGGGCGAGCGCACCCTGGACCTGGACCTGTTGCTCTACGCCGACGAGGTGATCGCCGACGAGCGGCTCAGTGTGCCCCACCCCGGTATCGCCGAGCGCAACTTCGTCCTCTACCCCCTGGCGGAGCTGGCCCCCGAGCTCA
>JBFFSW010000181.1:0-4093 GCA_041572195.1 Thiohalomonadaceae bacterium
CTACGCCGGGGCCATGCTCTTCGCCCGCCTGCGCAGCAAGGAGTTGAAGGACGCCGAAGAAGGGGAAGGAACAGAGGAGTAGCGGCGCGCCTGTCACGCCCCACGAGGCAGACATAGGGCGGCCCGTGGCCGCCGCATCAGATCAGCTCTTTCACGAAGGGAATGGTCAGCTTGCGCTGCTGCGCCAGGGAGGCGTGGTCCAGCCGCTCCAGCAGCTCGAACAGGGCGGGCAGGTCACGCGGGGCGTGCTTGAGCAGGTAGGCGGCGACATTGTCCGGCAGCTGCATGCCGCGCATTCCGGCGCGCATCTGCAGGGCCGCGGCCTTATCCTCGTCATCCAGCGCTCGCAGCTGGAACACCGGCCCCCAGGCCAGGCGCGAGGCCAGGTCGGCCAGGGACAAGCCCAACGCCGGGGGCGGGGCGTCGGCGGCGGCGATCAGCCGCCCCCCGGCATCGCGCACCCGGTTATAGAGGTGAAACAGCCCCTCCTCCCAGGCCGTGTCTCCGGCCACCGCCTGCACGTCATCCACGGCGATCAGCGCCATGGACTCCAACCCCTCCAGCATCTCCGGCCCCATGGGCGCGAGCTCCGCCAGCGGCAGGTAGGCCGCGCCCTCATCCGCCGCCGCGTGGCAGGCGGCCTGCAACAGGTGTGAGCGACCGCCGCCGGGGCCGGACCAGAGGAAGAGGAAGGGCTCCAGGCGCCGCTCCAGCGCGAACAGCGCCTCGGCATTGGGGCCGGGGTGGAAGTTGGCGAAGGTGGCGCCGTCGCGCAGACCGATGCGCAGGGGCAGCTGGTCGGCCATCAACTCTCACTCTCCTCCAGTGCCCGCTCGGCCCCGTAGAGGCCGCTCTCCAGGTAGCGCTCGTGCAGATAGCGCAGCACCACCGCCACCACCGCCGCCACCGGCAGTGCCAGCAGCACGCCGAAGAAACCGAACAGCTGGCCCCCGGCGAGCACCGCGAACAGCACCGCCACCGGGTGCAGGCCGATGCGCTCGCCCAGCAACAGCGGCTGCAGCACCATCCCCTCCAGCAGCTGGCCGACGCCGAACACCAGCGCCACCCAGATGAGCGGGTCGATGCCCTTGAACTGCAACAGCGCGGCGATGGTGGCGGCGACGAGGCCGACGATGAAGCCCAGATAGGGGACGAAGCTGACCAGACCGGCGATGAGGCCGATGAGCAGCCCCAACTCCAGCCCCACCAGGGAGAGGCCGATACCGTAGACCAGCGCCAGCACCAGCATCACCAGCAGCTGGCCGCGGAAGAAGGCCCCCAGCACCTCATCGGAGGCACGCCCCAGACGCACCGCATCGGCTTCCCAGCGGCGCGGCAACAACTCGCGGATGCGTGCCACCATCAGGTCCCAGTCACGCAGCAGATAGAAGGTGACCACCGGGATCAGCAGCAGGTTGGCGACCCAGCCGATCACGGTCACGCCCGAGCGCGAGAGGGTCCCCAGCACCCCGGCCACCCCCTTGCCCGCGCTGGGCAGCCAGCCGCTGAGCGAGCTCTTGATCGCCCCCAGGTCAATGAGGTCGCGCTCCAGCCCGGCCCAGGCCAGCAGCCCCGGCACGCCGCTGTGGATCAGCCAGTCCAGATAGATCGGCAGGCGCTGAATCAACAGGCCGATCTGACGCTCCAGCATCGGCACCAGCACCAGCAACAGCAGCAGGGCGATAAGACTGAGGGCCAGGAATACCACCACCACGGAGAGGGTGCGGGAGAGGCCGCGGGCCTCCAGCCGGTCCACCAGCGGGTCGCCGATGTAGGCCAGCAGCGCCCCGGCGAGGAAGGGGGTCAGCACCGGCGCCAGCAGGTAGACCAGGCCGCCGAAGAGCACCGTCACGGCCAGCAGCCACCACTTCTGTGATTCACTCATTGCTTCTTCTCCCTGTGAATCCGGCGGGCACGTACGGCCCAGCGGAGGACATAATCCAGACCACTCCAGAGGGTGGTGATCGCCACCACCGCTATCCCCACGGGCAACAGCGCCTCGGGCAACGCCACCCCGGCCAGTCCCAGCAGGGCCAGCAGGCCAAGGAGGATCTGCACGGTGGTGTTGGCCTTGCTGATCAGGGTGGGGGCCAGCTCGATGCGCTCGATCAGCCGGTGATAAGCCACCACCCCGAGGATGATGATCAGGTCCCGACCCAGCACCATCGCCACCAGCCACCAGGGCAAGGCCCCCAGCCAGCCCAGCCAGAGGTAGGCGGTGAGCATCATCAGCTTGTCGCCGATGGGGTCGAGGAAGGCGCCGAGCCGACTCTGCCAGTGATAGTGGCGGGCGAGGAAACCGTCGATGCCGTCACTGGCCCCGGCGATGGCGAACAGCGCCAGGGTCTCCCAGTAGCGCCCCTCGCCCAGCAACCACCACAGCGGCACCACCAGGGCGATGCGCAACAGCGAGATCAGGTTGGGGATGTCGCGCGCTTTCACGGCAGCAGGCGGTAGCGCAGCTCCAGCGAGGCGGGCTCCGCCTCAACCTCCTCGGGCACCAGGGTATCGCTCAGGGAGATGGTCTGCACCACGTTGTCGCGGCTGCCGTCCACATCCAGCAGGAAGGTGACCGTATCGGCCGCCACCCGGGCGACGCGCACCCGTTTCACCCCGTGCAGCGCGGCGAGATAATCCGCCGCCTTGCGATAAGCGATAAGGTCGTGAAGGGCGCTAACCGTCAGTGCCACCGGGCCACCACCGGCCTGGAAGCCCTCGACGAAGCGCATGGAGAGACGCTCGGCGGCGCCGTTGACGCCGGAACCGACCAGCGCCTCGAAGGTGAACTCACTACTCTCCCAGCGCCAGGCCTGGCCCCCCTCATGGAGGGTCCAGCGGGCGCGGTATTCACTGGGGTGCTGCGCCTCCAGGCGGCCGATGAGGATCGCCTGCGCCGGATAGCGCTCGGAGGCGGCCATCAACGTCTCCTCGAACCCCCCCCACACATCCACCACCTGCACCCGCTGCTGCTCCTCCAGGTCCAGCAGCGGCAGGCTCAGCGGCAGGGCCCGCTCGGTGGCGGCGGCCTTGAGTGCCTCGGGTGTCGGCCCCAGGTCGTTGGCACCCACCAGATAGCGCCGCCCCTGGCGCTCCACCGCCAGCCACACCAGGGTCATGGGCCGGGCCGAGCCCCACACCGGCAACTCGTTCTCGCGCAGTAGGCCGTCCACCCCCTTCTGGTCGAACTTCACCCACAGGGCCAGGGTGTCGACCGGTTCCTCGACGACCGGCGCCACGACCTCGGCCTCGGCAGGGGCCTCCCCTTCGGCTAAGGGCTCCGGCTCGATATTGCGATAGCGGTACTGCAACACGTAGCGCGGGGCGCTCTGCAACAGGGCATCGGGGCCCAGCAGCAACCCCGGATTGCTCTGCCCGCTCACCTTCATCAGCACCTGCTCCAGGGCCTGGGCCATGGCCAGACGACGGCTGTCCTCGGCGCGGTCGGGGACCGTCACCTCCGCCTCGTAGAGGCCGCTCACCTCGGCGGCGCGAACGGCCCCCGCCAGCGACATGAGGGCGGCGAGGATCAATATAAGGTTGGCGATGCGCGGAATCGTTCTCATGCCGGGCACGCTATGAGAACGAGCGCGCGCCGTCAAGCCCTGCTAAAATAGCCGCCCTTTCGCCCGCCAACCGATGAGATGCATACCGTGAGCGACAATACCCCGGCCGAAGGCGGCCTCAGCTACCGTGACGCCGGTGTCGATATCGACGCCGGAAACGCCCTGATCGAACGCATCAAGCCCCACGCCAAGCGGACCACCCGCCCCGGCGTGCTCGGCGGCCTGGGCGGCTTCGGCGCGCTGTTCGAGGTGCCGCTGGACCGCTACCCCGAGCCGGTGCTGGTCTCCGGCACCGACGGCGTCGGCACCAAGCTGAAGCTGGCGATGGAGATGGGCAAGCACGACACCATCGGCATCGACCTGGTGGCCATGTGCGTCAACGACCTGATCGTCGCCGGCGCCGAGCCACTATTCTTCCTCGACTACTACGCCACCGGCCACCTCAACGTCGATGCCGCCGCCGACGTGGTCAAGGGCATCGCCGACGGCTGCGAGCTCTCCGGCTGCGCCCTCTCCGGCGGCGAGACCGC
>JBFFSW010000182.1:0-4071 GCA_041572195.1 Thiohalomonadaceae bacterium
GTTCCGCGTCGACAAGCGCAGCCTGCAGCGCTACGTGAAGCTGGCCGGGCGCGAGAAGGACCTGGCGATCAGCTTCTCCGCCTACCAGCTCGATGAGCGCATCCGCTACGATGCCGATAACGACACCCTCAGCATCAAGGGAATCCCCAAGGCACTGCGCAACCAACTGTTACGCCACCTCGAAGGCGGCGAGGAATAGAACGAGAAACGGGGCCATCGGCCCCGTTTTTTATGCTGCCGGCAGGCCTGCCGTCACCAGCTATCCACCCCCAGCAGGGCGCGCAGGTGCAGGGCAACGCTGCGCCCCAGCGCATGCAGTGCATAGCCCCCCTCCAGTAGCGATACCACCCGTCCATCGGCATGCTGTCGAGCCTGCTCACAGATCAGCGCGCTGACCCAGGCATAGTCATCATCACGCAGCTGCAGCGAGGACATCTCATCCTCGACATGCCCATCGAAGCCGGCGGAGACGAAGATCAACTGGGGGCGGAACGCCTCCAGGGCGGGCAACCACTTTTGCACTATCCCCTCACGAAATGCCTGGCTGCCGCTGCCGGCGGGCAGCGGCACATGGATCAACCGCGGATGCTGCTCGATCAGCGGCGTATGCGGGTAAAAGGGGTGCTGAAAACTGGAGCAGAACAGCACCCGCTCGTCCTCGCGCAGGATGGTCTCGGTGCCGTTGCCGTGGTGGACATCGAAATCGACGATGGCAACCCGCTGCAGGCCGTGTACTTCAAGTGCATGCCGTACGGCGATGGCGATGTTATTGAACAAGCAGAAGCCCATCGCCCGCCCCGCCTCGGCATGGTGCCCCGGCGGACGGACCGCGCAGAAGGCGTTCTCCGCCTCGCCATCGAGCACCAGGTCGGTACCCAGCAGCCCGGCGCCGGCGGCACGATAGGCCGCCTGCAGGCTGTGGGGGTTCATGCGCGTGTCCGGGTCCAGCTCCACATAGCCGACCTCGGGCAGGCTTGCCTCCAGCGCGCGGAGATAGTCCGGCTCGTGCACCCGGAGGATCGCCTCACGCGTGGCCAGTGGGGCCTCATGGTGGCGCAGCAGGTCCATCAGGCCGCTGGCGATCAGTTGATCGTCAATGGCCTGCAGGCGTGCCGGTGACTCGGGATGGCCTGTGCCCATCTCGTGTTTCAGGCAGTCCGGATGCTGGATATAGGCAGTCGCCACACTCACTCCCCGTCACTTTGTGCCACTATTGCAGTGCACTCCAGTGTATACGTCAAGGAAACACCAGCGGAGGCTATGGCATGAGCCGACACTATCTTCACCGTCTGTTTGAACCACGCTCGGTGGCCATCTTCGGTGCCAGCGAGCGCCCCGAGGCGGTCGGCACCCTGTTGTTGAAGAACATGCTGGCGGAGGAATTCGACGGCGGCGTCTACCCCATCAACCCCAAGTACCGCGAACTGCAGGGTGTTCCCTGTTACCCCGACCTGGAGCGCCTGGGCAAGCCCGTGGACCTGGCCGTGATCGCCACTCCGGCGCGCACCGTGCCCGGCATCATTGAGGCCTGCGGTGAACACGGGGTGCGCAATGCAGTGATCCTCTCAGCCGGCTTCCGTGAAGTGGGGAGGGAGGGGCAGCAGCTGGAGCAGCGCGTGCTGGAGATTGCCCGTGGTTACGACCTGCACTTCGTTGGCCCCAACTGCCTGGGGATCATGCGCCCCTCGGTGGGCCTCAATGTCACCTTCAACCGCGGTGGAGCGCGCGATGGACGCCTAGCCCTGGTCTCCCAGTCCGGCGCCCTCTGCACCGCCATCCTCGACTGGGCCGAGCCCAACGGCATCGGCTTCTCCGCGGTGGTTTCCACCGGCATATCTGCCGATCTCGACTTCGGTGAGCTGCTCGACTACCTGGTGGCCGACCCGAAGACCGAGAGTATCCTGCTCTATATCGAGGGTATCCATCACGCCCGCAGCTTCGTCAGTGCCCTGCGTGCCGCGGCACGGGTCAAGCCGGTGATCGCCCTCAAGGTGGGGCGTCATGCCACCGGCTCGCGGGCCGCCCTCTCCCACACCGGGGCGATGGTCGGTTCCGACGATGTCTTCGCTGCGGTGCTACGCCGTGCAGGCGTGGTCCGCGGTATGCGTATCGGCGACCTCTTCTCCGCCGCCACCACCCTCGCCAGCCACTACCGTGCGCATGGCGAGCGCCTGTTGATCATCACCAACGGCGGCGGTCCGGGGGCCATGGCCAGCGACCGCTGCGCCGATCTCGACATCCCCCTGAGCGAGCTCTCCGCGGAGACGCTCTCGGCTCTGGATGCGATCCTGCCGCCGACCTGGTCGCGCAACAACCCGGTCGACATCATCGGTGACGCCACCCCCGAGCGCTACGCCCAGTCGCTGGCGATGCTGCTCAGGGAACCGCAGGTGGACGGCATCCTGCTGATCCTCACCCCGCAGGCGATGACCGCACCGCTGGAGGTGGCCCGGGCCATCGTCGAGCAGGCCCTCGGGCAGGTCAAACCGGTGCTCACCTGCTGGATGGGCGAGACCCAGGTTAGCGAGGCCCGCGATTTCCTGCGCCAAGCCGGTATCCCCAGCTTTCACACCCCGGAGGCGGCGGTGGAGGCCTTCTCCTACCTCTCCAGCTACCACCAAAATCAGCAGCAATTACTGCAGAGCCCGGGCCCCATCTCGCGGCGGCGCGAGGCCGCCGATGTGGAGGGGGCGCGGCTGATCATCGAGAGTGTGCTTGCCGAGGGGCGCAAGGTGTTGAGCGAGACCGAGTCCAAGGCGCTGCTCAGCGCCTTCCACATCCCCTGCGCCCACGGCGTGGTGGTGCACTCAGCCAACGAGGCACTGATCCAGGCCGAGGCCATGGGGCTGCCGGTGGTACTCAAGGTCCACTCACAGGACATCACCCACAAGAGCGATGCCGGTGGCGTTCGCCTGGGTATCAACAGCCCCCAGGGGGTACGCAGCGCCTATAACGACATCATTGAGACGGTACAGGAGAGCCGGCCAGACGCCCGCATCGAGGGGGTGGTGATCGAACCGATGGCCCGCCGCGACAACGGCCGCGAACTCATCCTCGGGCTGATCACCGACCCGGTGTTCGGCCCGGTGATCGCCTTCGGTGCCGGCGGCACCGCCGTGGAGGTAATGGATGATCGTGTGGTTGCCCTGCCGCCGCTCAACCACTTTCTCGCCCGCAACCTGATCCAGCGCACCCGAGTGGCGAAGATGCTCGGCCCCTTCCGCCACCTGCCGGCGGTGGACATGGCGACCCTGGAGGAGACTCTGATCCGCGTCTCGGAAATGGCCTGCCAGCTGTCCGAGCTGCGCGAGCTGGATATCAACCCGCTGATTGTCGACGAGAACGGCGTGATCGCCGCCGATGCACGGGTGGTGATCGACTTCCACGCCACCGGCAGCCTGCCCTACTCGCATATGGCCATCCACCCCTATCCGCACGAGCTGGTCAGCCACTGGCAGCTGGCCGACGGCCGCAACCTGACGATCCGTCCCATCCGTCCGGAGGATAGTGAGCTGGAGCAGGCCTTCGTCCGCGACCTTTCCGAGGAGGCGAAATACTTCCGCTTCATGATGGCCCTCGACGAACTGAGCCCTGAGATGCTGGAGCGCCTGACCCAGATCGACTATGACCGGGAGATGGCGCTCATCGCGGTGATCGACGGCGAGCGCGGGGAGGAGGAGATCGGCGTCGCCCGCTACACCCTCAATCCGGACGGTAGCAGCTGCGAATTTGCCATCGTCGTGGCCGACGACTGGCACCACAAGGGGGTCGCCCACCACCTGATGGACAGCCTGCTGGAGGCGGCTCGCGAGCGAAATATCAAACGGATGGAAGGCTTCGTCTTTGCCAGTAACAAGGAGATGCTGAGCCTGGCTGGGAACCTCGGCTTCAGCATCCGCACCAGCGAGGAGGACCCGACGCTACGCTTCGTCGAGAAGCACCTGTAGACAGGTGCGCCGGGCTCCGGGGATAGGCCTCAGCCCTGGCCGTTCTCCATGCGCGCCATGCGCACCTTATTGAAGGCCTTGAAGGCGACGAACTGCAGGAACTCCTCAACATTCTCGTAGCCCA
>JBFFSW010000183.1:0-4071 GCA_041572195.1 Thiohalomonadaceae bacterium
CTGAAGACCACCGAGACATCGCCCTGCACGGCACCGGTGGAGTCGGCGGTCGGGGCCAGGGTGTCGTCGGCGCTGATCACGGCCACGCCGGTGTCAAAGCCGCCGACCTCGGCGCCGTAGCCCAGCTCGATGTAGCTGCCGTCGAAGTCCTTGCCATGGCTGCCGTAGGTGGCGTAGAAGCCCTCGTACTCACCGGTGACGGCGGTGAAGGTGTAGTCCAGGGCGGTGCCGTAGTTGTCGTAGGTGCCCATGGCGTACTGCACGGAGAAGGGACCGTAACCAACGGTGGCTGCGACCTCGGCGTAGGTGTCGTCGAAGGCGTCGTTGGTGTAGTTGTAGGTGAAGTAACCCAGGTCGAAGGCGACACCGGAGAACTCACGGGCGTAACCGACGTAGAGGTCGTACTCGATACCGGTAGTGACATCGGCGGCCCAGGTGCCGACGTAGACGCCGGTGGCGTGGCTGTAGTCGATACCGGCGGAGGCGGTGGCGCCAGTACCCTGATCGATGCCGCGGAAGTGGTAATCGGACACCAGGCCGACGTTGGCGCTCAGTTCAGCCTGAGCGGTACCGGCGGCCAGCAGGGCGGCCACGGCCAGAGTGGTGCTCTTCAGTTTCATTCCATCTATCTCCAGGTTTTTCTTAGGGGGGGTGCCCTCACCCAAGGATGAGGGCGGGGGAATATTAGCCGTTGCTGATTCTCTTTTCCAGATCCGCTACCGGGAGGGGGCGATCGAAGAGGTAGCCCTGGGCCTGATCGCAGCCCGCGCCGCGCAGGAAGGCCAGCTGGCTCTCATCCTCCACCCCCTCGGCGACGGTACCGAGATTGAGGTTACGCGCCAGGGCGATGATGGAGCGGACGATGGCACCGGCGTTGTGGCTGTCGCTGGTGTTGATGTCGGCGACGAAGCTGCGGTCGATCTTCAGGGTATCGATAGGGAACTGGCGCAGGTAGCTCAGAGAGGAGTAACCGGTGCCGAAGTCGTCTACCGCCACCCGCAGGCCGTGACGGTGCAGGCCGTTGAGGATGGCGATGGTGGTCTCGACGTCATCGATCAGGGTGCACTCGGTGATCTCGATCTCCAGGCAGTCGCTGGGCAGACCATGATCGTTGAGGATGGCGATGATCTGCTCGGCCAGATAGGGCTCGCGAAACTGGCGACCGGAGAGGTTGATGGCGATGCGCGGCATGCTCAGACCGCGGCGGCGCCAATCGGCCAGCAGGCGGCAGCTCTCCTGAATCACCCAGTAGTCGATCTCGACGATCAGTCCACTGGTCTCGGCCAGCGGAATGAAATCCATGGGGCTAACCATGCCGCGCTCGGGGTGATTCCAGCGCAGCAGCGCCTCGGCGCCGACCAGGCGGCCGTCGGCCACATCAACCTTGGGCTGGAAGTAGAGCTCGAACTGCTCCAGCTCGAGGGCGCGATAGAGGTCGCGCTCCAGGCTCAGGGTCTCCAGCGCCGAGCTCTGCATGTCCTCGGTGTAGAACTGGTAGCCGTTACCGCCCTGCTCCTTGCAGCGATACATCGCCGCCTCCGCCTGGCGCAGCATGGCCGCGGGGGTCGAGGTCCCGCCGCGTTCGATACTCACGCCGATGGAGAGGGTCACCATCAGCTCACAGCCGTCGATGACGAAGCCGTCGCCGAAGCCATCGCGCAGCCGTTCGACCCACTCCAGCAGCTGCTCGGGGCGGCGGAAGTGTTCGAGGACGATGGCGAACTCATCGCCGCCGATGCGGGCCAGGCTGCCGTTCTTGGGCACGAACTCGGCCAGACGCTCGGCGATCTGCTTGAGCAGGCGGTCGCCGCCGTCATGACCCAGGCCGTCGTTGACCAGCTTGAACCGGTCCACGTCCAACTGCAGCAGGCCGAGCAGGCCGCTGCTGAAGGGGCGGCGCGCCACCGCCTGCTCCAGCGCCTCGACGAAGCGGCTGCGGTTGATGAGCCCGGTGAGGGTGTCGTAATTGTTGAGGTAGCTGAGCGCCTCCAGCGCCACCTTGCCCTGGTTGGCCTTGCGCGAGTTGTTCAGTTCACGTTCGACCACCGGTGCCAGGCGCGCCAGATTGCTCTTACTCAGATAGTCGCGGGTGCCACGCTGCATGGCGTTGAGGGCGGTGTCTTCGCTGATGTCGCCGGAGACGATGATGAAGGGGATCTCTCGGCCGCTGGACTGGAGTACCTCCAGCGCCGCCTGCGAGGAGAAGTTGGGCATGTTGTGGTCGGAGATAACCAGGTCCCACTCCTCATCCAGCGCGCGGCGCATCGCCTCGGCACTGTCTACGCGCGCGGTCTGGGGCTTGATCCCGGCACCGCGCAGCACCCCCTCCATCAACAGGGCGTCGTCCTCGCTGTCGTCAACGATGAGAATGCGCGGCGTATCCACTTTAGGCACAGAGACCGATAGCATTATTGAGTCCTCTTCCGTGATTGCGGATCGCCTTGGCGATCCCCCCGACATCCTCGCTGCGCGCCGCCGCCCCCAGCTTGAGGGCGGCGCGCGGCATGCCGAAAACGGCACAGCTATGCTCATCCTGCGCCAGGGTAAGGGCACCGCGGCGGCGCAACGCCAACAGTCCAGCCGCGCCGTCGTTGCCCATACCGGTCAACAGCACCCCCATCCCCTCGCCGCCCAGACGCGCGGCGGATTCGTAAAGCACGTCCACCGACGGGCGGTAGCGGTTCACCGGCTCGCCGTCATCCAGGGTGACGTAGTAACCGCGACGGTCGCGGGCGATACGCATGTGGCGATCGCCAGGGGCGATCAAGGCCAGGCCGGAGTGCAACCGATCGCCATGACGCGCCTCGCGAACCTCGATGGCGCATGCTCGGTCAAGGCGCTGGGCAAAGGTGGCGGTGAAGCGGGCGGGCATGTGCTGAACGATGGCGATGGGCGGGGCATCGGCGCAGAGGGAGGCCAGCAGGGTCTCCAGCACCTCGGGACCGCCGGTGCTGGCGCCGATCAGAACAGGGGGAGAAACCGGCGACAGCCCGCTCAGGATATTTCCGCTAATCATCTTCATCCGGCTCACCCCTTCCAGGTAGGCATGGCTTGGTTGATGTTGCGGAGATTCTCCCGGTTTGCGGTGTCCACGTTTAGCAGACGGATTCGGGATTGGTTGTCGGTGTCGGTCCTACGATTTGGGCATAAAAAACCCGGCGGCTGCCGGGTTATTTCTAGTCCACTAGTCCGTGTTTTATGGCGTAGTGAGTCAACTCGGCGTTGTGGCGCATGTTCATCTTCTCCAGGATACGCGCGCGGTAGGTGCTGATGGTCTTGACGCTGAGCTTGAGCTCCTCGGCAATCTCGGAGACCGCCTTGCCCGAGGCGATCATGCGCAGCACCTCGTACTCGCGGTCGGAGAGCTGCTCATGGGCCGGCTTGTCGCTATCCTCATCTAGGCCGAAGACCAGCATCTCCGCCAGCTCGGCGCTGACGTAGCGGCCGCCGTTGGAGACCTTGGTGATCGCGTTGAGCAGCTCGTCGGGGGCGCTCTCCTTGGTCATGTAGCCCGAGGCACCGGCGCGCAGGGCACGCACCGCGTACTGGTCCTCGGGATACATGCTGAGCATCAGCACCGGCAGTTTCTTGTGCTCGCTCTTGATCTGCTTGAGCACCTCAATGCCGTTCTTGTCCGGCAGGCCGATGTCCAGCAGCACCATGTCCCAGTCGCCCTCACGTACCTTCTTCACCGCATCGCAGCCGGAGGCGGCCTCTTCCATCTCGAAGGGCTCGGAGGCCTCGTTGAGGATCTGCTTGAGACCGGTGCGAACCACCGCATGATCATCCACGATCAGGATACGCATATCACTCCATCCCACTCTTATCTTTATCGTTGATTGTTATTTTTCGCGCACCGGCACCCATAAACCAACCCGGCAACCGCCGCGGGTCGAGGCGGTCACCTCGACCTCCCCCCCCATCTGCAAGGCGCGCTCATGCATGCCGAGAATACCGTATGAGCCGCTACGACTCATCTTTTCGCCATCGATGCCCACACCATCGTCCTCGATCTCAAGGCTCAGGCGCTCGCCGTCTAGGGTCAGGGTAACCCACACCGAGGAGGCCCGC
>JBFFSW010000184.1:0-4061 GCA_041572195.1 Thiohalomonadaceae bacterium
GGAGATCGAAACGCGACAGCTGTTGGTGAGTGAGCTGAAGCTCGGCATGTACGTGTCCGAGCTTGACCGCCCCTGGCTGGAGTCCCCCTTTCTCTTTCAGGGCTTCCCCATCCGCAGCTACGATGAGATCGACAAGCTGCGCGAATGCTGCGAATACGTTTACGTCGACTTCACCAAGTCCCACGAGTGGAAACCGGACGAGCACGACCTGCTGGCTCGGGCCTCGCACGAATACCCCTATCCACGTCACGGCGACGGGCGTCACCGCTTTGAGACCCGCCGCATTAACATCGACTCCATCCGCGGCAGGCGCCACTACGACAACACCACCCCCATCGACGCGGAGCTGAAGAGCGCCGGACGGGTCTATCAAAAGGCGCGCGGCTACATCCACAGCGTGCTGGAGGATGTGCGTCTGGGCCACAGCATCGACAGTGAGGGGGCGCGCGAGCTGGCCGACGCCATGGCCGACTCCATCGTCCGCAATGAGAACGCCCTGGCCTGGCTGACCATGCTCAAGAATCGTGACGAGTACACCGAGATGCACAGCATCAACGTCTGCATCATGTCGCTGCTCTTCGGCCGCCACCTGGGGCTGGAGCTTGATGAGCTGCGCGTGCTCGGCTTCGGCGCCCTGCTGCACGATATCGGCAAGATGCGCGTGCCGCTGGAGCTACTCAACAAGACCGAAAGGCTCAGCGACGAGGAGATGGCCCAGCTCAAGCTGCACCCGGAGTACGGCTATGAGATCCTGCTCGATCACGGCGGCATCTCCGAGGAGGTGCTGGAGATCGCCCGCGCCCATCACGAGCGGGTGGACGGCAGCGGCTATCCGCGCGGTCTCAAGGGCGAGCGCATCCGCCGCGAGGCGATGATCGTCTCGGTGGTGGATGTCTATGACGCCATCACCAGCGACCGGGTCTATCACATGGGCATATCACCGCACGAGGCGCTCAACCTGATGTATGGTTGGGCACCGAAGAGTTTCCCGCGCGAGCTGCTTGAGGAGTTCATCAAATGCCTGGGGATCTACCCCATCGGCAGCATCGTCGAGCTCGACAGTGGCGAGGTGGGGGTGGTGATGACCCTCAACCGCAGGCATCATCTACATCCCACGGTGGTACTGGTGCTCGATGCGCGCAAGCAACCCTACGAGCAGCATAAGATGATCAATCTGGAGCTGATGCAGGGGCACGGCTCCACGGTGAACATTAAGAAAATTTTGCAGTCCAAGGCCTATGGCATTGACGTGCGTCAACTGATGCAGGCCGTATAGAGGAGTGAATTATGCCGTCTTTTGATGTGGTCTCCGAGGTGGATGCCCACGAGCTGGATAACGCCGTCGACCAGTGTAACCGCGAGGTGGGCAACCGCTTCGATTTCAAGGGCTCCGACGCCAAGGTGGGCCTCAACGATGGGGTTCTGCAGCTGGAGGCCGCCTCCAGCTTCCAGGTCAATCAGGTGCGCGATGTACTGTTGCAGAAGTTGGCCAAGCGCGGCATCGACATTCAGTGCCTGGAGAGTGGCAAGGTGGAGGAGCGTGGCAATCGCGGCTACCAGTCCATCACCGTACGTCAGGGCATCGACAAGGAGACCGCGAAGAAGATCATCAAGCTGGTGAAGGAGAGCAAGATCAAGGTCCAGGCCGCCCTCCAGGGCGATCAGGTACGGGTCACCGGCAAGAAGCGCGACGACCTGCAGCAGGTGATGGCCATGCTGCGTGGCGCCGAGCTGGAACTGCCTTTGCAGTTCAACAACTTCCGAGACTAATCAAGGTGAAAGCGATGCGAATTACCCCCTTTATTATCAGCCTGGCCCTGCTGCTGAGTCTCAGTGGCCCGTTGCGCGCGGCGGATGCCAATGACGAGGCGATCGAACGCATCGCCGCCACCCTGGAGCGCCTGGCCGGGGCGCGCCCCAACCTCATCGAGCCCAGCCCGGTGGAGGGTGTCTACCTGGTGCTCTATGGCTCCGACGTGCTCTTCGTCAGCGCCGATGGCAAGTACCTCTTTGGCGGTGACATGCGCGAGCTGCCGAGCATGCGTAGCGTCTCCGAGGGGGTGCTGACCGAGATGCGTAAACCGCTGATGCCGGAGTTGGCGGCGCTCGATAGCATCGACTTCCCCGCCAAAGGGGAGAGCAAGCACACCATCACCGTCTTCACCGATATCGACTGCACCTACTGCGTCAAGCTCCATCGCGGCATGCAGCGCATGAACGAACTGGGGATCAGCGTGCGCTACGTGGCCTATCCGCGCGCCGGGATGATGAGTCCCTCCTATAACAAGTGGGTCGGTGTGTGGTGCGCCGACGACCGACGCGAGGCCCTGACCGCCGCCAAGGCTGGCGAGAAGCTGGAGGGTAAGAGCTGCGACAATCCGGTGAGCGATCACATGCGCCTGGCCTCGCGCTTGGGGGTCAGTGGCACCCCCGCCATCTTCACCGAGGAGGGTCGCCTCATCCCCGGCTATATGCCCCCCGAGAAGCTGCTGGAAGAGCTCAACGGCGGCTGATTTTGCGCGGATCCGCCGTTTCGGGGCCGAAACGGCGGTTAAAATTTGTAGGACAAATCTGATTATTCTGTAGTCATGTAGGCTGTTTGTGGGTCTCACGAAGTCCGTTCGGCTTATGCGGTGTTGTGATAACCCATTGAAAGTAAAAGACATCGCCTGTCGTTGGGCCGTTGTTTTGAGTCTTGTAGGACATTTGTAGGACAATTGCTCGGTTTTGTAATTTTGGTATTCTCCTCCCAACCACGGAACGGTTCAGGGAATTAAGGACAGACGCCGCTGGATGTGGTGACGGAAGGGAGTCCGACAGGAAAAAAAGACAACAACGGGCGGGAAAGCCCGAAGGAATAATCACGGAACGAGCCGCTACAGGATGTGGCATTTGGAGATGGATGTCAGGAGAAGAAATCGTTTGGCTATATAGGGGACGGAGTACCCCTTCGGGACGTTACAGGAATTGGCGCAGGGAGCGCTGGGCAGGAGGCCACAAGGATTCGAAGAGGGGCGTCAATCGCCCCTTTTTCTTTGTCTTCAATCCAGCAATCGTTTCAGTTCGTACAGCCGCTCCAGGGCCTGGCGCGGACTCATCTCATCCAGATCCAGCCCGCGCAGAACCTCGCGCAGTTCATCATCCGTTTTCTCTTCGGGCGGCAGTGACAGCTCCAGTTGCGGCGTGGCCTCGGCGCTACGGGTGGCGCTCTGCTCCTCCAGCTCGCGCAGCTTGCCGCGGGCGGTGTCGATGACCTCACGCGGCACACCGGCCAGTTGCGCTACCTGCAGGCCGTAGCTCTGATTCGCCGGTCCCTCCTTGACGCTGTGCATGAAGACGATGCGCTCGCCGTGTTCCACCGCGTCGAGGTGGACGTTGACCACCCCCGGCAACCGCTCGGGCAGGGCGGTCAGCTCGAAATAGTGGGTGGCGAAGAGGGTGAGGGCGCGCTGGCGTGAGGCCAGGCGCACCGCCGCCGCCCAGGCCAGGGAGAGGCCGTCGAAGGTGGAGGTGCCGCGGCCAATCTCATCCATCAGCACCAGGCTGCGCTCACCGGCGTTGTTGAGGATGTTGGCCGTCTCGGTCATCTCCACCATGAAGGTGGAGCGGCCGGTGGAGAGGTCGTCCGAGGCGCCGATGCGGGTGAAGATGCGATCCACCGGGCCGATGCGTGCCTCCAGCGCCGGGACGAAGCTGCCGATGTGGGCCATCAGCACGATGAGCGCGGTCTGGCGCATGTAGGTGGATTTGCCACCCATGTTGGGCCCGGTGACGATGAGCATGCGCCGCTCGTCATTCAGCTCGATATCGTTGCCGACAAAGGGCTCCTCCATCACCGCCTCGACCACCGGGTGGCGGCCGCCGCGGATGGCAAGCCCCGGCTCATCGTCCAGTCGGGGGCGTACCCAATCGAGGCTTTCGGCCCGCTCGGCCAGGATGAGCAAGCCCATGAAGCCGAGGCTGAGGCTGGCAAACAGGATGTGCAGCGGCATGATGTCTCCGTTGCTGGTCCTTGGCAGAATTGCCGGGCTCAGTCTACCCGCAAATGACCGTGGGGGAAA
>JBFFSW010000185.1:0-4042 GCA_041572195.1 Thiohalomonadaceae bacterium
GACATCAAGGGGCGCCCCAAGCACATCTACAGCATCTGGAAGAAGATGCAGCGCAAGGGACTGAGTTTCCACGAACTGTTCGACGTGCGCGCGGTGCGCGTGCTGGTCGATTCGGTGGCCGACTGCTACCACGTGCTGGGCACGGTACACACCCTCTGGCCGCACATCCCGCGCGAGTTTGACGACTACATCGCCACCCCCAAGGAGAACAACTACCAGTCCATCCACACCGCCGTGGTCGGTCCCCAGGGCAAGACCCTGGAGGTGCAGATCCGCACCTGGGAGATGGACAAGCACGCCGAGCTGGGCGTGGCCGCCCACTGGCGCTACAAGGAGGGGGGCAAGTCGGACAAGGCCTTCGAGCAGAAGGTGGCCTGGCTGCGCCAGCTGCTGGACTGGAAGGAGGAGTCGGGTGACGCCGGCGACTTCATCGACCGTTTCAAGTCCGAGGTGTTTCAGGATCGGGTTTACGTGCTCACCCCCCAAGGCGAGGTGGTGGACCTGCCCCAGGGGGCCACGCCGCTGGATTTCGCCTATCACATCCACACCGAGGTGGGGCACCGCTGCCGCGGCGCCAAGGTGGACGGGCGCATCGTGCCCATCACCTACGAGCTCAGCAGCGGCGAGCAGGTGGAGGTGCTGACCGGCAAGCACGCCGCCCCCAGCCGCGACTGGCTCAACCCGCAGCTGGGCTATCTGCGCTCCTCGCGCTCGCGCTCCAAGGTGCGCCACTGGTTCAACGAGCAGGACCAGAACCTCAACCTGGCCGACGGTCGCGCCGCCCTGGACCGCGAGCTGCGCCGCCTGGGGATGGAGGACTTCCCGCTGGATCAGCTGGTCGGGCAGTTTCGCTTCGCTCAGCTCGATGAGCTGCTGATCGCGGTCGGCCGCGGTGATGTCACCACCGCGCAGATCGCCGGGGCCGTGCAGCGGCTTAGCCGTAGCGAGGAGGAGGCCGAGTTGCCGCTGCCGCGTCGGCACCGGGTCGCCCGCGAGGAGGGGGGGGATGTCAGCATCCGCGGCGTCGGCAACCTGCTTACCCACATGGCCCGCTGCTGCAAACCCGCCCCCGGCGACCCCATCACCGGCTACATCACCCTGGGGCGCGGGGTCACCATCCACCGGAGTGACTGCAAGAACATCCTCAATTTGGCCGAGTCCAAGCGCGCGCGCCTCATCGAGGTGGAGTGGGGTGGCAGCGAGGAGCGCACCTATCCGGTGGATGTGGAGGTGCAGGCCATTGACCGTCCCGGCCTGCTGCGCGACATTTACTCGCTGCTGGCCAACGAGAAGATCAATATCCTCGCCAGCAACACCCTCAGCGATACCCGCCGCCACAGCGCGCAGATCACCATGACTCTGGAGGTGGGCGCCATCGAACAGCTTAGCCGGGTACTCAGCCGCATCGGCCAGCTTCCCAATATCCTCGAGGTACGTCGCAAACGCTGACAGCACTGTCGGCCTAAACCGGACAGGCGACCAATGGGCTTGTCCGATACCGGCGCCGGCGCGCTTATCCTATAGTCCCGCTCACGATTTAAGTTTCCTGATTCTGGAGCGTGGGCGATGTGCCCGGAAAATAAGATTGATTACTGCCCCTGTGAGTATGGCCGTGACCGTACCCACCTTTGTCGCCTGAGCCGTTGCCTGCTGGCCGGTGAGCTTTCCGCACTCGATGAGAATGACCGCCGCTGGCTGCGCCACTGCATGAGCGGGGTTGAGGACGATGCGGCGCTGGATGCCGCGCTGCCGCGCCTGGCGACCACCATGCGCGGCGGCAATCCGCCGCTGGCCAGCATCAGTCGCAACTTCCGCCGTCACCCCGCCATGTTCGGCATGCGCTACGAGCAGGGGCGTTGGCTGCCCACCAGCGAAGCCAGCTTCAACGAAACCCTGCGTCGCACCCCGCTGCTCTCCCTGGGTGAGCTGCTGCAGCTCGTCTGCCTGGCCTCGCGCGGCGATGACTACTTCGGCCTCTGGTTGCAGGACGCGGCCATCGCCTACGACATCACCCCGCTGGCCCTGGGCGGCAGCTTCGACCCCCGTAATCTGGGTCTTTGGTATGAGCAGGGGTGCAGGGTTGCCGTATAATCGGCCGATGAAGTTCGAGCCGCCGCTGATTCCCGCCACCCTGATCCGCCGCTACAAGCGCTTCCTCGCCGACGTCACCCTGGCCGACGGCAGCGAGATCACCGTACACACCCCCAATACCGGCGCCATGAGCGGCTGCGCCGAGCCCGGCTTCACCGTCTACCTGCGCGACACCGCCAACCCCAAACGCAAATACCGTTATAGCTGGGAGATGAGTGAGAACCATGATGGCGTTTGCATCGGCGTGCACACCGGCATTGTCAACGCGCTGGTGAGTGAGGCGATAGAGAACGGCGTCATTGCCGAGTTGCAGGGCTATGGTGCCATCCGCCAGGAGGTTCGCTACGGCGATGAGCGCAGCCGTATCGACCTGTTGCTTCAGGGCGGCGCCGACGGTCGCGACTGCTACGTGGAGATCAAGAACGTCACTACCATCGATGAGGCAGGCTACGGCTGGTTCCCCGACGCGATCAGCGAGCGGGCCAGCAAGCACCTGCGCGAGCTGATGGGGGTGGTCGAGTCCGGCCACCGCGCGGTGATCCTCTTCTGCGTGCAGCGCGGCGATGTCCAGCGGGTGCGACCGGCCGACGAGGTGGATCGGCGCTACGGCGAGACCCTGCGTGAGGCCATTGCCGCCGGGGTGGAGGCGCTGGCCTACCGGGCGCGGGTCGAGCCCGAGGGGATCGTGTTGGAACAAGGGCTGCCGGTTGTGGTTTAATCGCCGCATGTTTAGACCCCTGGAACTGTTCGTCGGCCTGCGCTACACCCGCGCCAAGCGTCGCAACCACTTCATCTCCTTCATCTCCCTGATCTCCATGCTTGGCATCGCTTTGGGGGTGACCGCGCTGATCACCGTGCTCTCGGTGATGAACGGCTTCGAGCAGGAGCTGCGAGAGCGCATCCTCGGCATGACCGCCCACGCCACCGTGGCCGCCTACCAGGGCTCGCTGGATGAGTGGCGCGAGCTGCAGGGATTTGCCGACCAGCACGCGGAGGTGATCGCCACCGCCCCCTACATTCAGAAAGAAGGGATGCTGATCCACGGCAACGAGGTGAACGGGGCGATGATCCGCGGCATCCTCCCCGACGAGGAGCCCAAGGTCTCCGAGGTGGGGGAGAAGATGAAACGCGGCTGGCTGGGGGACCTCGAGCCCGGCGGTTTCGGCATCATCCTTGGCGTAGACCTGGCGCGCCTGCTGGGGGTGGTGCGCGGTGACAAGGTGACCCTGGTCACCCCCAGCGCCAACATTACCCCCGCCGGGGTGTTGCCGCGGATGAAACGCTTCACCGTGGTCGGCATCTACGAGGTGGGGATGTACGAGTACGACAGCGCCATGGCGCTGATCCATATCCAGGACGCGCAGAAGCTCTTCCGCATGGGCGAGGGTGTGAGCGGCCTGCGCCTCAAGCTCACCGATATGTTCGAGGCGCCGCGCATCAGTCGCGAGCTGGCCGAGAATATCCCCGGCATCTACGCCATCCGCGACTGGACCCAGAACCATCGCAACTTCTTCCGCGCCATCAAGACCGAGAAGACGGTGATGTTCATCATCCTCATGCTGATCGTCGCGGTGGCCGCCTTCAACATCGTCTCCACCCTGGTGATGCTGGTCACCGACAAGACCACAGATATCGCCATCCTGCGCACCATGGGGGCGACGCCGCGGAATGTGATGGGGATTTTCATGGTACAGGGCACAGTGATCGGTTTTGTCGGCACCCTGCTGGGCCTTATCGGTGGCGTGCTGCTGGCGCTCAATGTGGAGAATATCATCCCTGCCATCGAGGAGATGGTGGGGCGCAAGATCATGCCCGCCGACGTCTACTATATCAGCGACCTGCCCTCGGAGCTGCACTGGGACCAGGTCACCGTCATCGGGCTCATCTCCTTTGCCATTAGCGTGATCGCCACCATCTATCCGGCGTGGCGCGCCTCGCGCACCCAGCCTGC
>JBFFSW010000186.1:0-4019 GCA_041572195.1 Thiohalomonadaceae bacterium
ACCCTGGACACCAATGCAGACAACTACGACAAGCGTATCTTCGGTGAGAACAACTACACCATCATCGACAACGTGGATCGTCTGCCGGAAAAGCTGCCGACCCTTTTCGCCAGTCTCACTCGTTAGGGGAGGGCGATATGTACACCCGCCACGATGAGCTGCCGGTGCTGTACCGCAGGCAGGGGCAAATGGAGGCGGAGCACTACAATCTGGTGTCACGGGCCTTGAGGCGGCTTGAGTCGAGTATTCGCCTCAGACTGCCCGGGCTCAAGACCCTGGACCTGATACTGCAGGCCGATGCCTGGATCGTCGTCGACCGCGCCTTTAATGACGTGCCGGTGGTGGCCTGGACCGGCTTCAAAACGCAGGAGCGTAGCGGCCTGCATGAGCCCGTTTCCTGCGAGCTTCGCTACTTTCATGGGCATGCCGCCATCATACGTACCCGGGTGTTGGCTCTGATGGATACTCTGCTTGAAGAGCGGCTGGGTGATGGTGGTGATGTGCACAATGTGCTCAGTTTTCCCGGCAAAGAGTAGCCGGACGGTAGGAGCTTGAATTCCGCCCTTAACGGAGGCATTTAAAGCGTATACCGACAGTGGAGTCAGGCGGGCAAGGAACTCGATGCGCGTGATGACATGCGTGGTGAATGGAGGTGTGAGATGCCGCAACTCCCCAGCGGACGATATGTGGAGATCATGGGCGAACGGGCCCGTTACCACGCCCGCCGCCACCACCTGCGCGTCAGCGCCAACACCCCGCACCAGCAGCTCTACCCGCTGATCGATATCCTTATCGACCCCACCAATAACGCCCAGGGCTGTCGCGGCTGCACCACCTTTTCCGGTTACACCCTGGCGGATCGTGCCTGGATCAACGAGTGGGACGATGCGGATCGGAGATTTTTTCTCGACTGGTTGCGTGAGGAGTCTCAGGTGCGGGTGATCGAACAGGCCCGCTCGCGTCTGCTGGCGGAACGGGCCGCCACTCATGAAGAGCTGCATACCTATCCGGCCAATCTCTATAGCGTATTGCGTCGTCGCATTGAGGCCCTGCCCATGCGCACTGCCTCGGCACGCCAATGGCTCAACACCCTGCGCAATATGTGTCGTGAAGGCCTGCGCCGCGAGGAGCTGGAGTGGTCGCGGTTGCCGGAGTTTCTTGACGCGCACGAGGAGACGGCGCAGGTCGAGCGCGAGGCCTTGTTGCGGGCCATCGACCTGGAGCGCATCACCCCGCGTCTGAGCAACGAGCTGGAGAGCGAGCCCGCTCCGCGCCTGCCCTTCGCCGAGGTGGCCCAACGTATCCCCGCCTATCAATTACAGATGGCCGGTTACCCGTTGGCCGATGATGATGTCGGGGTGGTCCGCTTTCACTGCGCCGATCCGCACTATCGGGTCGGGGTGGTTCGTCCTCGCGGTCGCGCCATGGAGGCCGTGCACTGGTTCCTGCTCGGGCCCTACGGTAAGGCGCTGCATGATGAACGCGCGCACGCGCCGTTTTTCGCCAATGGCATGGCGGCGATGCACGCGGCGGATGATCACGCCCGTCGCAGTCATCGCCTGCGTCCAGCCGTGGACTACAGCCGTACCTACGAATACATGAGCCTGCACGGTGGCGAGGAGTACCGCGAGTGGCTGGTGACCCTGCCCGAGTATCACCGCTCTCACTTCACGGCCCACTATCACGAGCGCAATGTGCTACTTCACATCCGCACCAAGATCCGCGAGAGCGACGATGGTACGCGGGTGCTGTTTATCGAGGAGTTGCAGAGCGACTGGCTCCAGGCCCTGGCCCGTCACGGCTCACGTGTGGGCATCCCCCCCGCGCCGTTTCGCAAGGAGTGGCAGGCGCTGGCGTTGAAGCTGATGCTGATGCATGTGGTGGAGCGGGGACTGGACGGCCTTGCCTGGGCCGACGCGGCGGTGCACGAGCTGCGTTACGACCGTGAGATGAAGCCTCTGGAACGGCTCTATGACCGGGATATTCCAAACGCCCTCAAGCGCCTGGGCCGGCCCTGGGGAGCGACCTTGGAGCGCGCCCGCTTCGAAACCCGCAGCCCCTGGCTGCACGCGGCGCGCTGTAACGAGTGCTGGAAGGTGGAGGGGGGCGCGGGCAAGTTCTCCACTCGGCCGCGCTATGACAAACAGCAGGCATTGGCGCTGATTGAACGCCACAGTAAGGCGCTCACCCTGGAGTTGCCGCTGTTGCGTCTGCCCGAGAGTATGCGTCGCCACATCGCCGAACGAGGGCTGCCGCTGTTCGGTCTGGTCTGTGAAACAGAAAACGAACATTAATGTAGAGGACGAATATGGCATTGGTACGGATGCAGGACATGTTGCGCCACGCGTATGAGAACGGTTACGCGGTGGGTGCCTTCGATGTGGTCAGCCTGGATATGATCCAGGGGATAATCACAGCCGCCGAGCGTTGCCGAGCGCCGGTGATTATCGGGATCTCCGAGCCGCACTTCGAGCACGTGGACATGGGCTTGCTGGCCCCGGCGGTGGAGGCCGCCGCCGCGCGTGCGGAGGTGCCGGTGGCGATCCACTTCGACCACGGCAGCGGCCTCGAAAGCGCGGTGGAGGGGATCCGCCTGGGCTGCAACGGGGTGATGGTGGACTGCTCCCACCTGGAGCTGAAGGAGAACATCGACATCACCAAGGCGGTGGTGGCCATGGCCCATGAGTGCGGCGTGCCGGTAGAGGCGGAGCTGGGTTACGTCCCCGACAGCGGCGATGAGATGGTCTACACCACGGTGGAGGAGGCCCGTGGTTTCGTGCGCCTCACCGGCGTCGATTTTCTCGCCGTCTCCATCGGCACCGTGCACGGTCGTCTTGGCGGAAAGCCCAAGCTGGACTACACCCGCCTGCGCCACATCAACGAGGCGCTGGGGATCCCGCTGGTACTGCACGGTGGCTCCGGCCTGAGTGACGATCAGTTCCACCGCCTGATCACCAACGGCATCGCCAAGATCAATTACTTCACCGCACTGACCGACAGCGCCGCCAGGCTGATGCGTGACAACGCCCGCGACAAGACGGGGGGCTACCTGGATCTTTTCGACGGCGTCTCGGCGCTGTTGGAGCAGGAGGCGGAGCGGCTGATGCGGGTGTGGGGCGGCGCCGGGCGCGCCGCCGAGGTGCTGGAGCGCTGCGCCCCATGGCGGCCGGTGGATCATCTTATTACCTTCCAGCCACCGGAGATGGACGCCGAAGAGCTGGAGTTCATCACCCGTCGTGGCCGCCGCCTGCTCGGGGCCATCCCCGGGGTGCGCGAGGTGCTGCTCTCCGAGCCGGTGCAGAGCGGCACGCGCCGCCGCTGCGCCTGGACCCTGCGCCTCGCCTCCGAGGCGGTCATCCCGCAGCTGGAGCAGAACCCCGATTACCAGGGACTGCGCAAGCGTTACTGGCGTGAGAGCGACAGCGCCTCGGTCAGCAACTACCGGCGTAGCGCCTGAGTCGTCGTTGTCGCCTTTGCGACATTGTCGCTTCGACTCCACTCTTATGTTTCTTCAACTTGTTGATAAATAGTGTAATTAAAGCTGGCACGCTGGTTGCTCCGTAAACGCTGAATCATTCAATCAGCGGGGGCGAGTATGTTCGACGCCGACAGCACGGTCATCATCGACGACACCACCTTGCGCGACGGCGAGCAGAGCGCTGGGGTGGTCTTCAGCCTGGACGAGAAGCTGGCCATCGCCCGCGCCCTGGACCACATCGGCGTGCCGGAGCTGGAGGTGGGCGTCCCCTCCATGGGTGAGGAGGAGCGTGAGGCGATCCGCGCCGTCGCCGGACTGGGTCTCAACGCCCGGCTGTTGGTGTGGAGCCGCATGCGTGGTGACGACCTGCATCGTTGCCGCGGCCTCGGCGTCGATACCGTGGACCTCTCCATCCCGGTCTCCGAGCAGCAGATCCGCCACAAGCTGGGGCGCGAGCCCGAGTGGGTGCTGACGGAGATCGCCCGCCGCGTCGCCGAGGCCCGCGACCTGGGGCTGGAGGTGTGCGTCGGCGGCGAGGACG
>JBFFSW010000187.1:0-4014 GCA_041572195.1 Thiohalomonadaceae bacterium
ACCCCGCCCCCCCGGTCACTAATAGCTTCAAGGCTATTCCTCACTATTCCTGATACGGCTAAGCCCTTGAATTATAAAGACAGCACGGGCACATCAAAGTTGCAAATTCTACCACTCCAGCGACGGGGGTTTCCAGCGATAGAACGAAAAAGGGGCGCCTAATGGCGCCCCTGCCGTCCGGCGAGCCGGATACGGCCTATTGCGTCTCACCAACCGTTAGCCGTTCTCGATTACGGTCGACGGTCTTCTGGCCGATCCCCTTCACCCGCGTCAGGTCATCGACGTTGGCAAACGGCCCGTTGACCTCACGATCGGCGACGATCGCCGTTGCTTTCACCTCACCCACACCATCGATGGACTGCAACTCCTCGGCCGTGGCGATGTTGATGTTGATCACGCCCTCTTCGGCGCTGAGCCCCATGGGCAGCACCAGCATCAGGGCGGCAAACAGCATTGCAATGATTCTCTTCATGATTGACTCCTTGTAGTCCGTGTTAAGCGCATTCCTAAGCGCCCAATTAACAACGTAGACTACAAATTAGACAAATCAAGACTACCTACATAAGTTTTTTCCTACAGCTCCGCTTCGATGGCCGCCAGCGCCGCCAGCGGGTCGGGGGCGGCGGTGATGGGACGGCCGATCACCAGATAGCTGGAACCGGCATCCAGCGCCTGCGACGGGGTCATGATGCGGGTCTGATCCCCCTTGTCGCCGCCCGCCGGACGGATCCCGGGGGTCACCAGGGCGAAGGCGGAGTCGAGTTCACCACGCAGCATGGTCACCTCCTGCGGTGAGCAGACCACTCCATCCAGGCCGGAGGCCTGCGCCAGGGCGGCAAGACGACGGACGTTGTCGGCCGGGCTGCCGGAGAGACCGATACCCGGCAGGTCATCCTCGCCCATGCTGGTGAGGATGGTGACGGCGATGAGCAACGGACGCCTCTCCAGGCCTTCCAGCGCCTCACGGGCGGCGCGCATCATCTTCTCGCCGCCGAGGGCGTGCACGTTGACCATCCACACCCCCAGGTCGGCGGCGGCGGCACAGGCGCGGGCCACGGTGTTGGGGATATCGTGGTATTTGAGGTCGAGGAAGACGTCATAGCCATCGGCCACCAACGTGCGCACCAGCTCCGGACCGCTACGGGTGAAGAGCTCCTTGCCCACCTTGAGGCGGCAGCGCTGGGGGTCGAGCTTCGCCACCAGTTCCAGGGCCTGATCGGCGGTGGGGAAGTCTAGGGCGACGATAATCTTGGGGTCGTGGGAATCGCTCATCATCTATCTCCAGATCGGTTTATTCACCCTCGGCACCCTGAACCGGGCGGACGGTGTTCCACTGGCGGCAACCGGGGCACTGCCAGTGAAGATGTTTGGCGGTGAAGCCACAGTGTGAACAGCGGTACACCGGATTGGACTCGATCAGCTCGGAGCCGAGCTCTCCGAGCAGGCGCAGTTCAGTGGCCGTCGCCTCCCCGTCGCTGGAGAGCATCAGCTCCATCAGCTCGCGCATGCCGCGCAACGAAGGGCGCAGACGCAACTGCTCCTGAACAAAGCGCAGGGCCTGCTCGCCACCCTCGTGGCGACGCAGCAGCTCGGCCAGGGCGAGCATGATACTGATCCCCCCATGACGGTGCAAAACCTCACCCAGGTAGTCGATCATCTCGCGCGGCCTGCCCAAGGCCTCATAGGCCTCCTCCAGTAAGGGCAGGGTCTCGACGAGCAGGCCGGGCTCCTGCTGCTCCACCCGCTTGAGCGCCTTGAGCGCCGCCTTGGGGTGAGCGTTGTGCAGCTGCAGTCGCGCCTCCAGTAGGCTGGCGCGGGCGCAGTCACGCTGCTCGGAGAGGGCCCGCTTAATCAGACGCTGTGCCAGGTCATTACGCCCCGCGGCCATCGCCTCCTCAACCTGCTCGCAGAGGAACTGGGCGATAAGGGCGCCGTAATCATCCTGGCGATAGACGGCGAGGCGGCGGGCGACGCGAATCGCCTGCTCCCACTCCTTCTCCCGCTGAAAGATATCCAGCAGGCGCGAGAGCGCTGGCGCGGCGTAATCCCCCTCCTCCACCAGCTCCTGAAGCAGGCTCTCGGCACGGTCGAAGAGACCGGCACGCATGTAGTCCTGACTCAGCTCATAGAGGGCCTGGTTTCGCTGAGCACGGCTGAGGGTGGGACGGGCGATGAGATTCTGGTGGATACGGATGGCGCGCTCGACCTCGCCACGGCGGCGGAACAGGTTGCCGAGGGCGAAGTGGATATCCGCCGCCTCGTTGTCCAGCTCCGACATCTGGATGAAGACCTCGATGGCCTTATCCGGCTCCTCGTCGAGCAGGTAGTTGAGCCCCTTGAAGTAACCTGCGCTGAGGTTGGGGCAGTCGTCACGGGGGGGGGCGGCCGAACCACGCCGTCCCAGCAGCCAGCCGCTTAAGGCGGCCACCGGCAGGAGCAGAAACAGCAGTTCTATACCCAGTCCCATGGCGAGTCGGCCTTAGTGGCTATCCTTGATCGGAATCTCGCGCAGGTTGCGGATCTCTTTCTCGTTCAGCCGTACGCGACGCTGAAGGTGAGCGCAGCGACGCTTTTCACGCAGCCACAGGGAGAGGGAGACCAACATGCCAAGCAGGGCACCGAAGGCCAACACCAGGGAGAGCAGCAGCGAGAGCGGCAACTCCAGCGAACCGAAGTAATAGCGCAACGCCACCGGCTCGGGATTGAGCGATGCGAAGCTGAGGCCGAAGAGCACCAGCAGAAAAATAATAATGAGAAATAACAGACGTTTCATAGCATGAAAAAGAAAACCGCCGGCACGTGGCCGGCGGTTAGATCACTCAGCGTTGGCAAGCTCACGTTGCAGGCCCTCATTGACCCGATCTCGCAACTCCTTACCCGGCTTGAAATGCGGTACGTGCTTGGCCACCAGGGCCACCGCGTCTCCGGTCTTGGGGTTACGACCCATACGTGGAGGTCGATAGTGCAGCGAGAAGCTGCCGAACCCACGGATCTCGATGCGTTCGCCGTCGGAAAGCGTCTGGGCCATATGCTCCAGCATGGTCTTCACCGACAGTTCGACATCGCGATAGGCCAGTTGCGCTTGCTTGCGCGCCAGTTTTTCAATCAGCTCTGATTTGGTCATATGCCTTCCGTCTCAGAGTTGAGGGGAGAGAGCCGGGGCGCTCTCCCCTCCTCGACCTTTACGTTAGTCGTTCTTGTTTTCGAGCTGTTCCTTGAACAGATCACCCAGGGTCGGGTTGGCGGCGGCGGCGGCAGTATTGTAATCCTGCATCGCCGAAGCCTCCTCGTCGCTGTCCTTGGCCTTGATGGAGAGGCTGATGTTGCGGTTCTTGCGGTCAACCGCAATGAACTTGGCCTCAATCTTCTCACCCTCGGTCAGCACGGTGCGGGCATCTTCCACGCGGTCGCGGGAGAGCTCGGAGGCACGCAGGTAACCCTCGACGCCATCGGCCAGCTCGATCACGGCACCCTTGGCGTCCACTTCCTTCACCACACCCTCGACGATGGCGCCCTTGCGGTTGTCGGCGATGAAGTTGGAAACCGGGTCCTGCTCCATCTGCTTGACGCCCAGGGAGATGCGCTCACGCTCGGCGTCGATGGAGAGGATAACCGCCTCGACCTCGTCGCCCTTCTTGTAGTTGCGCACCGCCTCTTCGCCGGTCTCGTTCCAGGAGATGTCGGAGAGGTGAACCAGGCCGTCGATGCCACCGTCCAGACCGATGAAGATACCGAAGTCGGTGATCGACTTGATCTTGCCGGCGATCTTCTCGTTCTTGTTGTGGGTGGCGGCGAACTCTTCCCAGGGGTTGCCCTTGCACTGCTTCATGCCCAGGGAGATGCGGCGGCGCTCCTCGTCGATATCGAGCACCATGACCTCGACCTCGTCGCCCACCTGCACCACCTTGGAGGGGTGGATGTTCTTGTTGGTCCAATCCATCTCGGAGACGTGAACCAGACCCTCGACGCCCTCTTCGATCTCGACGAAGCAGCCGTAGTCGGTGAGGTTGGTGA
>JBFFSW010000188.1:0-4010 GCA_041572195.1 Thiohalomonadaceae bacterium
ATGCTCGCGGTCCAGGGTGTCGACCTCCTGGTGCAGCTTGTCGATACGCGCGAGCATCTGTTTCTGCTCCATCTCCATCGGCCCCAGCAGCAGCTGCTGCCAGAGCATGCCGAAGCCGAACAGCACGGTGATGAAGAGCAGCGCGCGCTCACGCAGTTCGAGGGCGTCGATGCGCTCCAGCAATTGACTCCAGCGCTCTTTCATCGGTTCGCCTCCGCCGCCTTGCGTTTAAGCGAGACATAGCGCCCATCACCGCCGCCGCCAGCTGTCGCGGGGGCCAACTCCGGGGGCAGGCTGTGCAGGCTGAAGCCCACCCGGCGACTCTCGTCGGCGTCGCGCTGAATCGTAAAGTGGCGGAAGCCCTGCCCCTGGAAGGCGGGCTCGGTGGCCAGGCCCTGAATGAATTGCGGCACCTGCTCCGGGTCGTAGCTGAAGCCGTCGAGGCGGATGTCGGCGCCACCGCCGCGTAGCGCCACCCGGCTCAGCCACAGCTGCGGGGTGCGCTGACGCGAGAGCGCCGCCAGGTGGTCGCTGAAGCCGCCGTCGGCGCCGCCGCTCTCGCGCGACTGCAGGGCCACGAGCAGACGCTGGCGCATCTCCACCCGGCGGCGGAAGTAGGCCACCTGCTCCTCCAGGTCGGCGCTCTTGACCTTTTCCGGGAAGAGGCCGCTGGCCTCCACCAGCTGCTGGGTACGCTGGTCGCGCAGCTGTTCGGCCTGCTGCAGCTGCTCACGCATCCCCGCCCCCTGGCGCTGGACGAAAAGGGTGAAGAGGATCAGGCCGACCAGCACCACCGCGCCGCCCTGCAGCATGGTCCTGGCGGAGAAGACCTTCTCCTGCTTACGGAAGATGGGCTGGTAGAGGTTGACCTGCTGCATCAGAGCACCTTCTCCTCGTGGCGCAGGGCCGCGCCGATGGCCAGCAGGGTGCGAGCCTGCAACGCGTCACTGAGGGTGCTCTCGCCGTCGAGCACGGCGTTGAGGTCCAGGGTGCGCACCGGCACGCTGAGGTTGCCGGCGATGTAACCGAGCATGCCGGGGATGGGCTCTTCGGTGGGGGTCAGTACCAGGCCGCCGACCGGCGGCAGGGAGAAGTGACTCTCGTAGTAATCGAGCGAGCGCTGCACCTCGAGGACGATGCTGTCGAGCAGGCGGGTCATCCCCGGGGAGAGGCCGCCCTCCTCCTCCTGCGCCTCCAGCGCCATACCGCCGTGCTCCACCCCGGCATCGGCCTGCATCTGCGAGAGCAACGCCTCGCTGCCCACCTCCAGGTTACGCGAGAGATAGAGTTCGCCGTCGCGGCTGAGAGTAAGCAGGCCGCCGTGGCGGGAGAGGTGCAACAGGGCCACGCCGCTGGGACCCTCGGGCAGCAGGGCGGCGATGTTGCGCAACGCCAGCTCCGGGATATCGATGACCGACAGTGCCGCCCCGGCGCCCTCGAGCAAGTCGATGTGCTCCTGCACGGTGGAGACACGCGCGGCCACCACGTACATCATCTTCTGGCGCCCGCGCGACTCTTGTCCGGCGATGTCGAAGACGTCGATCACCGCATCGTCGATGTGGAAGTCGATGAGGTCCTTGATCTGCCAGCGCACCGCCGCCTTGAGTTCCGCGGCATCCACCTGCGGCGCCTCCACCAGCAGCAGGTTGAAGCTGCCGGGCATCACGCTCAGGCAGTGACTGCTGGAGAGGCCGTAGCCATCCACCAGCTCGGCCAGCAGCTCCTCGCGGCCACGCCCCGTCTCCAGGGGGAAGAACTCGCACAGCTCCACCCGCGGGGGATGCCCCTCGTGGGCCTGCTTGACGCGGGCGAGCGCGATCCCGTCCGGCATCACGCTGATGCCGGTCTCGCCGCTGATCTTGCGCCTACGCTTCAACCAGGAAAACAGGGGAGAGCTCCTCTATAGAGAAATGTGAACTGGTTCACATTCTTACCCATGCACTGACAACAATCAACACAAAGTAAGGATTCTAAGCCGGTGAAATTCAAGCAATTTGCTTAACCCAGACTTAAGAGAAGACGGGAGCGTACGATTTGGCCTACAGCGTCGGTAGGCCACAGCCGCACAAATAGGGGAAAAAGAGCGCGCAGAAGACCGCCAGTGCCCACCAGTGGTTGAGCCGATAGACCCGCGCCGCCTCCCTCTCCAGATCGGGATAGAGCAGCCACAGCTGGTGCACGCTCAGTCCCAGCGCGGCGGCCAGGCCGATGGCGTGGAACACCCCCAGCCCCGCCTGTTGCCCGAGCAGCAGCAGGGCCAGCAGCCCCCCCAGCTGCAGGCCGACCACCCAGAACAGGGTCAGCGGCCCGAAGAGCTGGGGAAGTGAGTGAACGCCCACCTTGGCCTCGCGCTCGGCGCGCGGCGCCGCCCGCAGCAGCTGCCCCGAGAGCCCCCAGCAGAGCGCCACCACGTAGAGCAGCCAACCGGCCTTGTCCGGCAGGGCCCCCTGGGCGGCGTAGGCCATCGGCACCCCCCAGGCACCGCCCGCCGCCAGCAGCAGCTGCACCAGATAGCTGCGGCGCTTGAGGAAGGGGAAGAGCAACGGGGCGATCAGGGCGGCCGGGGCGAAGTACCACACCGGCGTCGGCAGCGGGGCGAGCAGCAGCAGCCCCAGCAGCAGCAGGGCGCCGATGATCTCCAGCGCCCGGCGCGGGCTCAGCTCACCGGCGGCCACATAAGACTCGGGGGCGATGCGCAGCAGACGCGACTCCATCAGGTCGTTGAACAGCCAGGCGGCGCAGCGCAGCGCCAACGAGGCGAACGTCAGCAGCAGCAGGGCGCCGATAGAGGGGAGGCCGGAGGTGGCGGCGAAGGAGGCCCACAACAGCGGCCAGAGCAGCAACATCAGGTCGCCCGGTTCATCCAGGCGCAGCCAGCGGAGATAGGGGCTCAATCGATCCATGGCTCACCCAGGAAGAATTCCGCCACCAGCAGCGGCGAGCCGCCCAGCTGGAACAGCGAGCGCCGCCCCCAGTCATCACCCATGCGCGCCACCTCCACCGGCCCGCGACGCATGCGCGGGTCGGCGAACAGCACCGCCCCCAGCGGACGGTTGCCCAGGTGCAGCAGCCGCCCCTGCGGGCCATGCAGGGTCCTGAGGGGGATGAGGGTGCGGGCGAAGACCCAGGGGCGCTCGTCGCAGCAGAGCTGCACCTGACGCAGCCACACCCGCTGATTGATGGGGATCCCCAGAGCCCGCGCCTCGCTGTGCATGGGCGAGGTCCAGCCCTGCTCCAGCAGGCGCACCGAGAACTCGCCCCCGCAGGCCTGTTGCAGGCGCCGGGTGAGGGAGGAGCGGTCAAGCAACCAGTCGCGCAGGCCGTCGCTCAACTCGCCGCGGCGCAGGCAACGGGCCGCGCGCCACTCCGGTTCCTGTTTGTGTTTGCCGTAATGTTCCTGCATGGGGCCTCGCTTTGGCGGCATTATACCGCGCCGTAGCGCTCCTTGACCCCCAGCCAGCGACGGATCAGCGCATCCCCCGCCGCCGGGTCGCGGGCGAGCAGTCGCGCCGCCGCCTCGGCCACCGGCGCCAGCAGCGCCTCGTCCCGTTGCAGGTCGGCGATGCGCAGCTGCAACATGCCGGTCTGACGGGTGCCGAGCACCTCGCCGGGGCCGCGCAGCTCCAGGTCCTTGCGGGCGATGACGAAGCCGTCGTTGCTCTCGCGCATGATCCCCAGCCGCTCGCGGGCGTTGCCGGAGAGGTTGCCGTGGTAGAGCAACACGCAGCTGCTTTTGGTCGCGCCGCGCCCCACCCGCCCGCGCAGCTGGTGCAGCTGCGCCAGCCCCAGACGCTCGGCGTTCTCGATGATCATCAGGCTGGCGTTGGGCACGTCCACCCCCACCTCGATCACCGTGGTGGCCACCAGCAGTTGCAGCTCGCCCGCCTTGAAGGCGGCCATCACCGCCTCCTTCTCCTCCGCCTTAAGACGGCCGTGCACCAGGCCGACGCTCAGCCCCGGCAACGCCTCGGCCAGTTCGGCGGCGGTATCCTCGGCGGCGCTGGCCTGCA
>JBFFSW010000189.1:0-3988 GCA_041572195.1 Thiohalomonadaceae bacterium
CAGGTCAACGCCAAGATCGGCCTGACCTTCGCCAACGTGCTGCGCACCGCCCTGCGACAGGACCCGGACATCGTCCTGGTCGGTGAGATGCGTGACCAGGAGACCGCCGAGATCGGCCTGCGCGCCGCCATCACCGGTCACCTGGTGCTCTCCACCCTGCATACCAACGACGCGGTCTCCACCGCCATCCGCCTGATCGACATGGGTGCCGAGGGCTATCTGGTGGCCACCGCCCTGGAGGCGGTGATCGCCCAGCGCCTGATCCGCAAGATCTGCGACAGCTGTATCACCGACTACGAGCCCAACGCCCACGAAAAGGCCTGGCTCAGGAACCTGGCCGGGGAGGGGATCAGCTTCAGCGGCTTCAAGCGCGGCCAGGGTTGCCCGCACTGCAACAACACCGGCTACTCCGGTCGCCTGGGTGTCTTCGAGCTGCTGGAGATCGACGAGCCCCTGGCCGACGCCCTGCGCCGCGGCGACAGCGCCGACTTCACCCGCCTGGCCCACGCCAAGCCGGAGTTCCGCACCCTGGGCGAGAACGCCCTCAACATGGCCCGCGCCGGTATCACCACCCTGGAGGAGGTGGTGCGGGTCGGCGGCGACTTCGAGATCAGCGGCGAACTGGAGTTCACCCCCGAGGCCGAGGCACTTGAGATAACGCCGGAGCCCGAGAACACCAACCCCCTGGAGGGGCTGGAACTGGAGCCTAAGCTCTAATGCCCCAGTTCCGCTACAAGGCGCGCAACGGCCGCGGCGACGCCATCAACGGCGAGATCGAGGCCCCCAACTCCGACAGCGTCGCCTCCCAGCTGCTCAACTCCGGCATCACCCCGGTGGAGATCAAGGAGTACCAGCCACGCCAGGACGTACTGGGTGATCTGGTCGCACGCCTCAACCGCCACAACCCCACCCTCGACGACCTGATCCTCTTCTGCCGCCAGATGTACACCCTGAGCAAGGCCGGTGTGCCCATCATCCGTGGCATCAGCGGTCTGGCCGAGAGCACCCGCAACGTGGTGCTGGCCGAGGCGATGGATCGCATGCGCATCGAGCTGGAGTCCGGCCGCGAACTCTCCACCGCCATGAACCAGTTCCCGCAGTTCTTCACCCCGCTGATGGTGAGCATGGTGCGCATCGGCGAGAACACCGGCCAGCTGGACGAGGCCTTCCTCAAGCTCTCCTCCTATCTGGAGCTGGAGCGCGACACCCGCAACCGTATCAAGGCGGCGATGCGCTACCCCAGCTTCGTGCTCTTCGCCATCGCCGCAGCCATCGTCATCGTCAACATCTTCGTCATCCCCGCCTTCATGGATGTCTTCGCCAGCTTCCGCATGGAGCTGCCGTGGCAGACCAAGCTGCTGCTGGCCACCTCCAACTTCTTCGTCGATTACTGGCCCTACCTGCTGGTGGCGCTGCTATTCGGACTCGGCGGTCTGCGCTACTACGTCAACACCCCCGAGGGGAAATATCAGTGGGACAAGAAGAAGCTGCGCATCCCCCTGATCGGCAGCATCCTCACTCGCGCCACCCTGGGGCGCTTCGCCCGCACCTTCGCCATGACCACCCGCGCCGGGGTGCCGCTGATCCAGACCCTCACCGTGGTCTCGCGGGCGGTGGACAACGACTTCGTCGCCGAGCAGGTGCTGAGCATGCGCAACGGCATCGAGCGCGGCGACTCCCTCACCCGGACCGCCGCCGCCAGCGGCATGTTCACCCCGCTGGTGCTGCAGATGATGGCGGTCGGTGAGGAGACCGGCGGCGTCGACGACATGCTCGACGAGGTGGCCGACTTCTACGAGCGCGAGGTGGATTACGAACTCAAGGGGCTGAGTCAGGCCATCGAACCCATCCTGCTGGTGGCGGTCGGCGTGCTGGTGCTGATGCTGGCCCTGGGTATCTTCCTGCCGATGTGGGAACTCACCTCCATCGCCAAGCAGTAGGCGCGCAGCGATGACGCGTGCGCCCAGTCTGCGTGAACTGCTGATCATCATCTTCCTGCTGATCATCTTCATCATGGTGGCGATGGAGAAGATCTGGGAGCTGCGGGTCGCCGCCGAACGCACCGCCGTGACAGTCATGCTCGGCAACATGCGTAGCGCCCTCGGCATCGAGGTGGCGCGCCTGGCGGCACAGGGGAGGGTGCAGGAGATCGCCCGCCACGACGGCGGCGACCCGATGCTGGTGATGCGCCAACCCCACCCCAACTATCTGGGCCACATCAGCAACGCCGACCCGGCAGCCATTCCCGGCTATAACTGGTATTACGATGTGGATAAGGGGCTGCTGGTCTACCGGGTGGCCAACGAGGAGGCATTCGAGACCCCACTGGAGGGCCCGGCCCGCATCCTCTTCCGCCTGCGCCTGAGCTTCCACGATGCCGACGGTGACGGCCGCTACGACCACGGCATCGACGCCATCAGAGGTCTCGACGTGGTCAGCCTGCACCCCTACCGCTGGCGACTGGAGGAGGAAGAGTAATGGAGATACCCGCCGCCGTTAACGCCATCATCGCCGAAAGCCTCTGGCTGTTCCTCTGCTGCGGCCTGGTCATCGCCCTCATCTACGGCCTGCTGCTGCTGCTGACCCCACGTGCGGCGCTGGCCCTGAGTTCGCGACTCAACCGCTGGGTCTCCCTGCGCCGCGCCTTCAAGCCACTGGAACTGCCGCGCCCACAGGACCGTCGGCTCTATCACTACCACCGGGCGGTCGGCGCCGGGCTCTTTCTCGGCAGCATCTACATCCTCTACATCCTCAACTACCACTACGATCACAACGCCTTCATCTTCATCCTGGCGCGGGATATGCCCACCCACGCCGCGGCCGCCTGGCTGGCCGACAGCCTGCGCCTGCTGCTCTACCTCTTCGCCTTTATCGGCATCGTGATCGGACCCATCGTCTTCCAGCGCCCCAGCCTGCTCAAGGGCTTGGAGGCCCAGACCAACCGCTGGATCTCCAGCCGCCGCCTGCTGCGCTTCCTGGAGTCCAGCTACACGCCGATGGAGGAGGGGGTGGAGCACCACCCACGCGCCTTCGGCCTGCTGCTGACGCTGATCAGCCTCTACCTGCTGCTGCTGTTGCTGCCCCTGAGCGAAGGGTTTATCGGCTACTTCGCTTGATCGCCCCATCCGCCCATGCTATACAACCCCTTGGGTTAGATAACCCATTGCCTCCCTTAAGATTTTCTTAAGATTTTGGACGACTTTTCGGGCCGCGGCCCACAAAAAATGGAGACATCCACCATGCGCAAGCAACAATCCGGTTTTACCCTCATCGAACTGGTGATGGTCATCGTCATTCTTGGCATCCTGGCCGTGACCGCCATTCCCCGTTTTACCAACCTTTCCGCTGATGCTCGTCTCGCCGCGGTGCAGGGCGTGGCTGGCTCTCTGGGTTCCGCCTCGGCCATTAACTACGCGACCTGCAGCGCCAGGGGTGGCCCCGCTCCCGGAATTAACTGCAACGCCATTGCCAACTGCACCGATGTAGGCAACGTAATAGAAGGCAACGTCGCTGGTGTGGTTCCCGGCTACACCATCACCGCTGGTGCCATTGCCGCTGGCGCCACCGCACAGTGCACCGTCACCGACGACGCAGATGCCGCCGCTACCGCGACCTTCACCGGCCACGGTGTCTAAGGCCTACGCTTAAACTGAAAAGGCCGGCATTCGCCGGCCTTTTTTGTCTGAACAACAAACATGCGGCCTAACACAAACCACGGCTTCACCCTGATCGAACTGATCATGGTGATCGTCATCCTCGGCATCCTCGCGCTAGCGGTAAACGCACGCTTCGCGGGGCCAGAGCCGTTCGCCTCCATGGCGGCCCAGGACCAACTGATCGCCACCGCGCGCTACGCGCAGCAGCAGGCGATGAGCCGCGGACCTAATGTCAATGTCAGCCTGTCGATCACAGGCAATAGTTACCAGGTGCTGGTGGATGGAGCCGCCATCACCCTCCCGGGCGGAGGCACCGTCGCCAGCCTGCCCAG
>JBFFSW010000190.1:0-3981 GCA_041572195.1 Thiohalomonadaceae bacterium
CAGCCGTGGCGGGCGATCAGCACCAGCGGATGCTCTCGCTTGCTGCCACCGGGAACGGAGACCGCCATCAGGGTGCTGGCCTGCTCGGCATCCACACGCCCGTCGGCGACCAGTGCCTCTAGCACCGCCCCCAGGTCCAGCCGCCCGCTCTTGTCCGTCAACTGCGCCATCGCGCCCTACCCTTGCCTCTCCAATTCGTCCGCCAACGATACCAGCTTTCCCCCTCTCACCACACCGAATGACAAGACCTTTCTTAAAGTAAGTGAAATAGACGAATAGGACGATCCCTACAATACTCAGAATAAAATGACAGGGACACTAGGTGCTGTGTGCCGACACGCGGCAGGGATGGGTATGCCGACATGAGAATACGTCTCCTCAGCTGGACACTAATGGCCCTGCTGGTCATGGGGCCCGCTCACGCCCGTGAGACCGGTCCAGCCTTTAGCGCACACGACCATCAGGTGGCCATGCCCCCCGGCTGGGAGGCCGCGCCCATCGACCGCGACAGCTGGGCCGGGGACGCCGACCTAGCCGTGACCCTGGACCAGCACCTCTACCCCGCCCTGCTACCGCTGATCGACGAGTACGCCGAGCAGCATCAACTGCACATCGCCGTACAGGAGGGCACCTGTGGCATCTCCTCGAAAAAACTCAGTGATCGCCAGGCCGACATCGGCGGCTACTGTTGCCCCGCTGGCGAGGCTGACCGCCTGCCGGGATTGCGCTTCCATACCCTGGGGATCGCCGCGCTGGCGATTATCGTGCCACCGGAAAATCCGCTGCAGGGGATCAACACCGAGCAGGCCCGTGACATCTTCCGCGGCCACATCAACCGCTGGCAGAAACTGGGGGCCACACCGCCGGGCGACGGCCTGGTCCGTCCCATCGGCCGCCTGCACTGCAAGGCCCGTCCCGGTCACTGGCGCCTGCTGCTAGACAATGAAGACCTCTTCAGTCCACGCCTGCACGAGGTCAGCACCATCCCTGACATGATCGCCACGGTGGCCCGCAACCCCGGGGCCATCGGCTTCGAAACCCTGTGGATGACCCAGCGCTACCGCAACAAGGGCGCCGTACGTAGCCTGAACATCGACGGTGTCTCGGCGCGGGATATGGACGCCCTGGCCGCGGGACGCTACCCCTTCTACCGCACCTACCAAGTCACCAGCTGGGCCGGCGGCGAAGCGCACGCCGAGGGGCTGCTACGTTATATCCAGAATCAGTTCGAGCGGGTCGACCCCCGGTACGGCCTGCTCTCGAGCGAACAGCTGCGAAAGGCCGGCTGGCAGTTTCACGGCGATGAGCTGAGCGGGCCCCCACCCCTTCAGGCCAGCCCCTGAGAGTCCACCATTGAAGGCCCTGCTGCAACGCACCCCGCTCGCCCTCAAGGCCGTCAGCCTCAGTCTGCTCATCAGTCTGCTGCTGGGTGTCCTGCTCAACTACTGGCAGGAGGCGCAGTTACGCCAGGCGGTGATGCGCCAACTTCACGAGGAGCTGTCACTGCACGCGGAGCACGACCGCCAACGCTTCGATGAGGCGGTGCAGGGGCTACGCCAGGTGGCCCGGCTGCTAGCCGAACGGCCGGCACTGGCCGAGCAGCTAAGCCGCCCCGAGCAGCTTGTGAACTTCGCCTCCCGCCCGCCCAACCATCGTCCCAGCTGGCTACCCGGCGCCTCCACCCTGCGCGCCTTTTTCAACGCCCGCTACGCCCTGCTGCTGAATGCCGACGGCCTTGTGCTGGATCTCTATCAACACATCCCTGGCGATGAACAGGGGCTTCCACAGGAGCTGCGCGCACCGGCAGAACAGCTGCGCATGCTTAGCCACAACCAGGCCTACATGACCCTGCTCAACAACACCCCCTACGTGCTCGCCGCCGAGAGCATCGTCGCCAACGGCCGTGAGTACGGCACCCTGATGGTTGCCTCACCGCTGGACAGTGAGTTTCTCATCGCCGCCAGTGCCCTTCGCAACGGCATCACCACCACCGCGCTGATCGATCCCAAGAGTGGACGCATCATTGCCAGTGGCGACCCCCTCACCATTCCCCCGGGCACTCGGCTCGATACCCTGCAGGGGCGCTTCCTGATGCTGGGTAAATCCTTCTTCGACTACGGCTCCTCGAACCTGGAGCTGCAATTTGCCTCGTTTATTGCCATCAACCGCGCCGAACGAATAACCAGCGAACTGCTAGGGCTTAACGCCCACCAACGAGACCTGCTAATGCTAAGCCTGATCGGCGCCTTCACCCTGCTGATCCTCTGGTACGGGCGACGCCTCTACCGGCTGCGTCGCCAGGTACTGGCATTCGGTGACCGGCTGGCACTGGGGCTGGACGAAAATCACCGCTCAGGGGATGAGATCCACGCCCTGGAGCGCCAGTTCGAGCAACTAACCAAGGCCGTTCAGGCCTCGCAGCAGCGGCTACGTGAAGAGGCCGAGGAGGAGCGGGAACAGCTAGCCCTGTTCCCGGCCAAAAACCCCAACCCGGTACTGCGCGTCGACGCCCAGGGCACGCTGCTCTACGCCAACGAGGCGAGCTTGGCACTGCTACTGCCTCTGGGCCTGGATGTCGGCAACAGCGTTCCACAGACATGGCGTGAAAGGCTGCAGCAGTCGCTTGAGGGCGGCAGCCCTGAACCACTGGAGGTGGAGCTGGGAGGGCGCTGTTTCAGTTTCATCCCGGCACTGATCGATGGCTGTGACTTCATCTCCCTCTACGGCATGGATATCACCGAACGTAAACGCGCCGAGGAGGAGATGCGCCTGGCCGAGGCCATTACCCATTACGTGCTCGACGGCATCATGGTGACCGAGACCGACGGCACCATTCGCAGCGTGAATGATGCCTTCTGCCGCATGATCGGCCTGCCACGTGAGGAGCTCATTGGCTCATCTCCAGCACTGTTTCGCTCCCACCGCCACGGGCCGGAGTTCTACAGCCGCATGTGGGACGGGCTATCACAACAGGGGAGCTGGGAGGGTGAGATTTGGAACCGCCGCAGCGATGGCCAATTGCTACCCTGCTACTCACGCATCAGCGCCATCAAGGAGCCGGGTGGGCGTATCGTCAGCTACGTGGCGGTCTACTCGGACATCAGCGAGCACAAGGCCACCGAGGAGCGGCTCACGCGCATGGCCTTCCATGACGCCCTCACCGGCCTGCCCAACCGCCTGCTGTTCCAGGATCGCCTGCAGCATGCGCTCAGCCTCAGCAACCGCCATACCCACAAGCTGGCGGTGATGTTCGTCGACCTAGACGGCTTTAAGGCGATTAACGACAACCACGGCCACGAGGCCGGTGACCAGCTGCTGCAGAAGGTGGCCGAGCGGCTACTGGCCTGTGTACGCGAAAGCGATACGGTGAGCCGCCTCGGCGGCGATGAGTTCGCCCTCATCCTGCAGGACGCGGGCGGAGAGGTGTCACTGGAGCCGCTGGCCGAGAAGGTGCTCTCGGCAATGCAGCGCCCCTTCATCCTGGAGGGCGGTGAGGATGACGAGGGTCACGCCCATGGGCAGGTGCAGGCGTGCATCAGCGCCAGTGTCGGTATCGCCATCCACCCACGCGATGGCGATGATGCCGAGCAGTTGCTGCGCAGTGCCGACCAGGCGATGTACGAGGCCAAGCGCGGCGGCAAGAACGCCTACCGCTGCGCCGGTGGCTGCAGCTAGCGCGACTCCTCCTTGTCGCGGCTGAAACTGCGCTTGCGCGGGCCGCCGGGGCGATTCTTCTCCTCGACGCTGAACTTGAAGCGGCCGAAGAGGATACAGCCTTTCATACCCGGGTCACAGGGCTCGTCATTCACCCGCGCGCATTTCCCCTTCACCTCGTGGGGACAACCCCAACCGGCCATCGCAACCTCCCGATATCCCGCTCAATCATCAACGGCGACGGATCATAACACCGCCCCACGGCGTCAGGCGAAACCCCGCTGCGCAAACTATAGTTATGGCATAGCAACCCCTACGGAGGCACAC
>JBFFSW010000191.1:0-3975 GCA_041572195.1 Thiohalomonadaceae bacterium
GTTGCAGGTGCCGAAGTCGCCGTTCATCAAGACGGTGAAGGTGGCCTCGGGTTTCGATGTGGCCGACGATTACATCGCCGACAAGGTGGAGGCGGGGGATCTGGTGGTCACCGCCGATATCCCGCTGGCGGCGGCGGTGATTGAGAAGGGTGGGCATGCGCTGAATCCGCGCGGTGAGCTGTATACCCGTGACACCATCGGCGAGCGCTTGAGCATGCGCAACTTCATGGATGAGATGCGCGGCGCGGGCGAGGTGACCGGCGGTCCGCCGCCGCTCTCGCAGGCGGACCGCCAGACCTTCGCCAATGCCCTGGACCGGTTTCTCGCCCAGCACGTCTAGACGGCGTCAGCCACCTGCGAGCTTCTTCTCCAGACTGGCCAGGGCCGCCTTCATGGCGCTGTTGGTCGCCTCTATCAGCAACGGCTCCAGCTCCTTGAAGTTGGCGGTGGAGCCCGCGACGTTGAGGTGATCGGTCGACTCCTGCTGGATGGTGTCGCGCCAGATGATGTTGCCCTCGCGGTCCATGGCATGGATGTTCAGCAGGATGAAGGCGCGCTGTTTGGCGATGTCGACGATGCCGAGGCTGAAGCCGGAGTTGGCGTACATGTAGCTGATGTTCAGGGTGATGCAGCCGTCGGTCTTAAGCTTCTCCGCCAGCTCAGCGCACTGCTTTTCGCTCTCGATCGAGCGATAACCCTTGGCCATCAGCATCTGTATACCCAGCATCGACGGTGCCTCGGCCGGGAGCTGACGGAAGGCCTTGTACTTGTTCAACTGCTTGCTGGTCATCAACTGGAACTGTGGGGCGGCGTCGAGCTGGGCGATGAGGCCGGGGTAGCTCTTCTCAAAGATCGCATCGGCATCTTCCCTGAAACCCGCATCGGCGCTGGCGGCCTTGAACAGACCGACCAGCGAGTGGCCGTTGTCGCCGTAGCGCTCAATGGTCGGTGCCGCCGTGACCGAGACCAGGGCATAACGTTTCTTGCCGTCAAAGGCCTCAGGTTTGATCTGTGCCGCCGGGGTGATGATGCAGCCTTGAAGCAGCACGATGGCGCCGCAGAGCAGGGGGGTAAGGATCTTGTTGAACGCACTCATGGTAACCTCCTTGTCGTGTGTATGAGTTGCCACCCATTCTTGGTCTCATCTAATCCTTGTTATGTGAGCGGCGTCACACTTTTGCGGATCGGCGTGTAGCCTTGCCGTACAATAGCCCCATGAGCGACCCCATCGAACTCGAACACCCGGATATCCACTGGATGCGCCACGCCCAGCGCCTGGCGCTGCGCGCGGCCCAGGAGGGGGAGGTGCCGGTGGGGGCGGTGATCGTCAAGGACGGTGAGCTGATCGCCGAGGGCTGGAACCGGCCCATCGGCGACCATGACCCCACCGCCCACGCCGAGATCCAGGCGCTGCGGGCGGCCGGTAAGGCGATGAACAACTACCGCCTGGCGGGCACCACCCTCTACGTCACCCTGGAGCCCTGCCCGATGTGCGCCGGGGCGATGGTGCACGCGCGTATCGGCCGGGTGGTGTTCGGCGCCGCCGACCCACGCACCGGCGCAGGCGGCACGGTCTTCGACCTGATGCGCGATGACAACCTCAACCACCGTTGCGAGGTGGAGGGCGGGGTGCTGGCCGAGGAGTGCGGTGAGCTGCTGCGGGGGTTTTTCCGCGCCAAGCGCCGAGGCTGAACGGCGGAAATGAAAAAGGGCGCCAGAAGGCGCCCTTTTTTCGTTACGGGGTTTGGCCCTTAGCCCATGCGACCGAGGCCACCGATGTACTGAAGCATACCGATGTGCTCCTCGTTCATGTGGCGGATGGTCTCAGCGGTGTTGGCCAGCATGGTGGCGAACAGGGCGTAGGATAGCTCGGGCTGGTCGGCCATGATGCCGACGAAGAGTTCGCGAGGTAGACGGTAGACCACGCAGTCGCTGCGGGCGATGACCGAGGCGCTGGCGTCGCCGCCGGTGAGGAAGGTCATTTCGCCCAACAGGGCACCCTCGTTGACGTTGGCGATGCTGACGGTCGAACCGTGCGATTCGTCGACGATTTCAGCCTTACCGCTACGCAGGATGTAGAGTACACCACCGCTCTGCCCCTGGGTGACGATGCGATCACCGTCGGTGACCTGTACCTCGCTGAGTGCGCCGCTCAGTGCTTCACGTTCAGCATCGGTAAACCCCCGATAGGCAATGCGTTGCTCCAGCCACTTGTCGTCGATGCTCATGGTTCCCCCCAACTATGATTATTATTCAAGCGTATAAATAATATTGAAGTATCACTTCTCCCGACTTAACGCGGGATGAATGAGAATACCCTTATATTGCGATATAGCTTTGCTCCTTCAATTCACAATATACAGCCCCAGCACGAGCAATTTAGTGAACTAGAGCACTGGATTGGCGATCTCCAGCGCCTTGTTCGGCTCCGGCTCATCCGGTTTTTGTTGTTCCTGCTGCCAGACCAGGATCTCGTAGTAGGAGCGGATGTTCTCCACGTAGCGCGCCGCCTCGTTGCCGCGGGCGTAGCCGTGTTTGGTCTGGCGATACCACTTGCGCTTGCGCAGCAGCGGCAGGCTCTCCTTGACGTCCTTCCAGGCGTCGGCGTCGCCGCCGCGCCGCTGGGTGATGACGCGGGCGTCCTCCAGGTGGCCGAAGCCGATGTTGTAGGAGGCCACCGCCATCCAGGTGCGGTCCGGCTCCTGAATGCGCTCGGGCAGCTTGCGTCGCAGGCGGTCGTAGTAGCGCGCGCCGCCCATGATGCTCTCCACCGGGTCGGTGCGTTTCTCCACCCCCAGGTAGTCGGCGGTGTCGCGGGTCAGCATCATGATGCCGCGCACCCCGGTGGGGGAGACCGCATCGGGATTCCAGTGCGACTCCTGATAGGCCATCGCCGCCAGCAGGCGCCAGTCCAGGCCGTACTCCTGGGCGGCGTATTCGAACAGCGGCTGGAACTCGGGCAGGCGTTGCTGGATGTGGCGCAGGTAGGTGCGGGTGCCGACGTAGTCGAACTCGCCCAGGTGGCCGTAGTAGCGCTCCAGCAGCTGCTCCAGGCGGCCATCGGCCTTGATTGCGGCGAAGTACTCCTGGGCGGCGTTGTACAGGCTCTCGTCCTGAAAGCGGGGGAAGGCCCAGGCCAGCGGCTCCGGCTCGGTGAGGTCGAAGGCGACCCGCAGCTCCGGGTAGAAGCGACGGTTCATGCTCAACTCGTTGGAGTCGATCACCGTGTAGTCGATGACCCGTTCCCACACCAGGGTGAGCAGCTCCTCGCTCTCCAGCTCGTCGTTCTCCACCCACTCCAGGGTGGGCTGCTCCACCTTCAGCCGTCGCAGGCGCTCGGCGTGGCTGCTCTCGGCCAGCACCTCGAGGATGCCATCCAGCTCCTCAAGGTCCCTGGGCCTGGGGGTGCCGATGCGGTAGACCAGCTGCTGGCTGATGTACTGGTAGGGGGTGGTGAAGCGCGCCCACACCTGGCGGGGCTCGGTGACGGTGAGACCGGCGGCGGCCAGGTGGGCTTTGCCCTCGGCCAGGTCGGTGAGCACCTCGGAGACGTTGCCCGCCACCACCATATCCAGCTTCACCCCCAGGTGCTCGGCGAAGCCGAGCGCCAGCTCGTACTCCAGGCCACGGTGTTGACCCTCGGGCCCTTCGAAGTAGGTGGTGGCGGCGTTGCGTGTGAGGACCCGCAGCTCCCCCTCATCCTTAACCTGCTCCAGCAGGTTACGCTCCTGCGAGCAGCCCACCGAAAGCACGGCGAGCAGCAGTGGAAGAAGGAGTCGGAAAATGATCGGCATGGCGCTTTCGGGCATGGACACGGCAGCAACTATACCACCGTCAGGGCGGTTGCTGTCGGCCCTGCAAGCCAGTATGCTATGCGCCTTCATCGGAGAGGTGCCGGAGTGGCCGAACGGGCTTGACTCGAAATCAAGTGATCCCTCGCGGGATCCGTGGGTTCAAATCCCACCCTCTCCGCCA
>JBFFSW010000192.1:0-3972 GCA_041572195.1 Thiohalomonadaceae bacterium
AGTTTTCACTAATATAGCTCTCGCCTTACAGAGTTCAGGGGACACAATACTTAATTGTTTTTGATGGTGGACCTTTACATCCGGTGCAATGCGCTCCGCTTATTGCACCCTACGTAAAATCAAAGCAACGAATCCTGTAGGAGCGGGTTCCAGCCCGCGAATCGTGGCGTCCGTTACCACCGTTCGCGGGGCGGAGCCCGCTCCTACAAATGATGGAAATCGAATAACAACAAGGACGCCCCATGCCCCTAGGAGAAATCGCAGCCGAAATCGTCAGCCCCATCCTACGCTTTTTCGCACAGATATTCGGTGAGCTGATCCTGGAGATCTTGGTAAAGGGGCTGGGTTATCTGATCTGTCGGCCGTTTTCAAAGCGTGTGGATACCGATGGGGCCATCGTGATCGTGGTCGGCCTGTTTGCCTGGGCGGGGATTATTTACGCTGGTTTTCTAGGCTATGAGTATTGGCTGGAATTTTGGGCTGTTGATGCCTGCCTGGATTCAGGTGGTCGATTCGACTACGAAAATCAAACTTGCGATACGGGCTCGTAGCCGCATGGGGCACAACAACCAACGGTCACCGTGCCCCACAGACTCTAAATAAACGAAGTGATTACCACCGAAAATTCACCCCCCCCCCAACATCGCCACCACACCCAACGCCACTCCTGATCGCGCTCACCCATGCGCAATCTTCTCAATCTCCGCCAGCTTCTTCTCCTTGATCTCCAGCGCGCGGACCAGGTCGCGGATGATGGTCGGACCGGCGGCGTAGGCGCGGGCGAAGCCGATCTTGAAGCCGAGTTTGGCGATCTGCTGGGCGAGGTATTCGAGCTCTTCGTCATCCAGGCGGGTGACCTTGCCGTTGATGACCTTGCGAGCCTCTTTGATGAGTTGTGCGCTCATATCGTTCCCCTCTGCTGTGGTGTGTGCAATCTCAGGGTTGCACGGCAACCCTTAAGATAAGCTTTAGCAGAGGAACGGGGCTTTGTGAATGTGCCTACGCCTTGCAGGCCTTTATCCGGTCCAGGCGGATCTCGAACCGCTCACCCTTGGCGCTCTCGACGAGCATGTACTCGGCTCCTTCACGGGCCATGAGGTCGACGATCCGCCCACGGACCTTTTCACCGTCGTCGGTCTCGATCTCAACGGGGCTCTGGCGCATGGCCAGCAGTTCGTACTCGCTGTGCTGGGCGCAGGGGATGGCCCGGTAGTCGCTCACGGGACTAGACCATCTCCAGGCCGACGGCCACGAACTCGCCATCACTGAGGCGATAGCCGCGCAGGTCGAGCACGCCCTTGGTATCCAGCGAGACGATGAGATAGAGGGCCTCGGGATAGGCGGCCTCTTTCAGGTCGGCGGCGGAGGGCTTCGCCGGGGCGTGCGGGTGGGAGTGGTAGATGGCGAACAGTGTCTCGCCCGCCTCGCGCATGGTGCGCATGGCGTCGATCTGCCCCCTGGGCTCCATGGCGAAGAGGTGGTCGGCCTGCTCGGCGACATTGGCGACGGGGTAGAGGGTGTGGCCCTCGCCTCCGGCGCCGATGAGGCCGCACACCTCGGCCTCGGGGCTCTTCTGTGCCTGGGCCAGCAGCTGGTTGATCAGGGGGCGGGGGAGTTGTTCGTGGGACATGCGTTTTCCAATGCTTATTCGTTACAGCCGCAGACCGGGCACTCGGTGTCCTTGCGCAGCTTCATGGTGCGCCACTCCATGCTCAGGCCGTCGAGCAGCAGCAGGCGGCCGCCGAGGGTCTCGCCGATGCGCAGCAGCACCTTGAGCGCCTCCAGCGCCTGCACCGAGCCGATGATGCCGACCAGCGGGGCGATGACGCCGTTCTCGGAGCAGGTGGCGGCCTGCTCCTCGGCGTCGTCGCGGTAGAGGCAGCGGTAGCAGGGGGCGTCGATGTTCTCGTGGTGGTAGACCGCCACCTGGCCCTCGAAGCGGATCGCCGCGCCGGAGACCAGGGCGGTGAACTCCTGGGCGCACAGCTCGTTGAGCAGGAAGCGGGTGGGGAAGTTGTCGGAGCAGTCCAGCACCACGTCGGCGGCGGCGACCTCGGCGCGCAGCTCCGCCTCCTCCAGCCGCCGCGGGTAGTGGATGACCCCCACCTCCGGGTTGATCGCCTTGAGGTGGTCGCGGGCCGAGTCCACCTTGGGGCGGCCGATGTCGCTCTCGCGGTGCAGCACCTGGCGTTGCAGGTTGCTCACATCCACCACGTCGTCGTCCACCAGCACCAGGGTGCCGACCCCGGCGGCGGCCAGGTACATGGCCACCGGTGAGCCCAGGCCGCCGAGGCCGATGATGAGGGCGCGGGCGTCGCGCAGGCGCTGCTGCCCCTTGATGTCCACCTGGGGCAGCATGATCTGGCGGCTGTAGCGCAGCAGTTGATCGTCGTTCATGCGGGGGATTGTAACGCGGAAAGCTTAACGATAGTTGCGCCAGTGCTCCGGGCGGCGGTCGCGGCAGCCGTGTTGCAGGCGCTGGTAGCGACTGACGAAGACCTGCTTGTTGCAGTCCTCGCAGAGGCCGAGGTTGAAGCGCTCGTTCTCCTCGGCGTAGTAGTAGAGGGCGCGCTTGAGGCGGCTCATCAGGCTGTTGTCGAGGTGGAAGCCCAGCTCGAGCAGCGCCTCCTCGATGAGTTGCAGGTGCAGGTGGCTGATCAGGTAGCTCACCTGCAGGCGGTGGCGGGAGAGGGGGCGCACCTCGATGATGCCATCGATGTCGCTCAGCAGCAGGCAGGCGCTGTGGGCCTGGGCCTGGTCCGGGTGCAGCTCGGAGAAGCTGAGCTCGCGGTGCTTGATGAGGTGATGCGGTTCCTGCGTCATACCTCTGAGATTAGTCGCTGGGGCGAAATCTTCAAGCGCGGCCGAGGCTGACGCGCTCGCGCCCCTCCAGGTCGGTGAGGCTCTCTACCTGCTTGAATCCATGGTCAATCAACAGCTTACGCACCGCCTCGCCCTGGTCCCAGCCGTGCTCCAGCAGCAGCCAGCCCTCGCCCTCCAGGTAAGTGAGCGCTTGCTTGATGATCAGGCGGATATCGTCCAGGCCATCGGCCCCCGAGGCCAGCGCGGTGATCGGCTCGAAGCGCACGTCGCCGCGGCTCAGATGAGGGTCATCGGCACAGATATAGGGGGGGTTGGAGACGATCACATCGAAACGACGCCCCGCCAGCGGCTCGAACCACGAGCCCTCGATGAACTCGACCCTCAGGCCCAGCCGCTGGGCGTTCTCCCGCGCCAGCGCCAGTGCGGCCTCACTGCGCTCCACCGCGCTGACCGCGCAGTCGGGCCGCTCGTGGGCGATGGCCAGGGCGATGGCGCCGCTGCCGGTGCCGAGGTCGAGGATGCGACACTCGCCCTCGGGCAGGCGCTTCAGCACCGCCTCCACTAGCAGCTCGGTCTCGGGTCGGGGGATGAGGGTGTCGGCGCTGACCTTCAGATCCAGCGACCAGAAGCCGCGCTCACCGAGGATGTGGGCCACCGGTTCGCCCGCCTCGCGACGCGCCACCAGCGCCTCGAAGGTGGCGAGCTGTTCGGCTGATAGCTCGTGTTCGGGCCAGGTGTAGAGGTAGCTGCGTGATTTGCCGAGGACGTGGGCCAGCAGCATCTCGGCCTCCAGCCGCGCCGCCTCGGCCTCGGGCAGGCGCGCCGGGGTGGCGAGCAACAGCTCCTGTATGCGCCTCACTCGTTACTCAGGGCAGCCAGCTGGTCGGCCTGGTACTCGTTGATCAGCGGCTCGACCACCTGGTCGAGCTGGCCCTGCATGATCTCGTCCAGCTTGTAGAGGGTGAGGTTGATGCGGTGGTCGGTGACCCGCCCCTGCGGATAGTTGTAGGTGCGGATGCGCTCGGAGCGGTCGCCCGAGCCCACCTGCAGGCGGCGGTTCTCGGCCTGCGCGGCCTGCTGCTTCTCCTGCTCGGCGCTGAGCATGCGCGCCTGCAGCACCGCCATCGCCTTGGCGCGGTTCTTGTGCTG
>JBFFSW010000193.1:0-3968 GCA_041572195.1 Thiohalomonadaceae bacterium
GGTTGCCGACGATGGCGGCGGCCAGCAGCGCAGCGTTGATGGCACCGGCCTTGCCGATGGCCAGGGTACCGACCGGGATACCGGCGGGCATCTGCACGATGGAGAGCAGCGAGTCCATGCCGTTGAGGGCCTTGGACTGCACCGGCACGCCGAGCACCGGCACCGCGGTCTTGGCGGCCACCATGCCCGGCAGGTGGGCGGCGCCACCGGCACCGGCAATGATCACCTGCAGACCGCGCTCGGCGGCGCTCTCGGCGTAGCTGAAGAGCTTGTCGGGGGTGCGGTGGGCGGAGACCACCTCGACCTCGTGCTCGACACCGAGCTTTTCCAGCGTCTCGGCGGCGTGTTGCATCGTCTCCCAGTCGGAGGTGGAACCCATAATGACGCCTACCCGCGGGGAGCGCTCACTCTTTGTGCTCATCGATATCGACCCTGGTACATAAAACAAGACCGCGCATTATACCGATATTCAGTGACCGAATCCCATCACCGCCAGGCTCAGCTCAGCTTGACGCCTTTGTTCCATGGGGCATGCACCAGCACACGGGCAATGACGCAGCGATCGAAGACGATCACCATCATGGTGCTGAAGGCCATCAGCCCGTACCAGATAAGAGTCGGGTCGAGCAGACCGATGAGGGTGAAGACGAAATAGACCATGCGCACCTGGGTTATAAAGGCGAACAGGCCGCGGCGTACGGCAAAGTAAGGTATTTGGAAGGCGCTAACGCCAATCGCCAGGTAGAAACCCTGATAGTAACCGACAAAGCCAGCGATAAAACCAGCCATGGTGATCACCCAGAACCACCACCCCAGATCCTTCACGTCCATCTTGATCTTCATGGCTTATTTCCCCTGACAGGAGGCCCCGCAGGCCCCACTGGCACAGGCCGGGGCATTATCGATGCTCGCCCCCTTGGTCGTGAACCCGGCGCTGGAGATGAGTTTCTTCAACTGCCCCTGCGCATGACACTGGGGGCACTCGGCCGGGGCCGGGTCGCTCATCTTCTGCAGAGTTTCAAAGCCGTGGCCACAGGCCTGACACTGGTACTCGTAGATTGGCATGGGAACCTCGTTTTATTCCTGTTTGGAATATTAGATTATTTATATTCATTAGCTATTGGCAACATAATCGTCGACAATTAGCGAATTCAGTACACAACTCATGTGTATTGATCACTCTCTGGCAACACTCTAATTCCACCAAGGAAAGCCTTTAAGCGTCGACCACGGCCGTCGACCCGTTCCGTCTTTCCTGGATCTCTACCACGAGGATCAGATCGATGAGCAGACTCCTCCGTCGCCTTCCGTTTATGCAGTGGTGGCCCATGGTCAACCGCGGGACCGTCAACGCCGACCTGATGGCCGGTCTGACCGGCGCCATCGTCGCCCTGCCTCAGGGTGTGGCCTTCGCCATCATCGCCGGTATGCCGCCGGAGTACGGTCTCTACGCCGGGATGATCCCGGCGATAATCGCCGCCCTGTTCGGCTCCTCCTGGCACCTGGTCTCCGGGCCGACCACCGCCGCCTCCATCGTCCTCTTCACCTCACTCTCGCCGCTGGCCGAGCCGGGGACCACGCAGTACGTCTACCTGGCCCTGACCCTCACCTTCATGGTGGGCGTCATACAGCTGGCCCTGGGGCTGGCGCGCATGGGGGCGCTGGTCAACTTCATCTCCCACTCGGTGGTGGTGGGCTTCACCGCGGGTGCCGCCATCCTCATCGCCGCCCAGCAGCTGAAGCACTTCTTCGGCCTGGAGATCCCCCGCGGCAGCCTGCCCGACATCCTCGGCCACTTCGTTCAGCAGCTGGGCGAGACCAACCCCTACGTGGTGGTGGTCGGCCTCGTCACCCTGGCCGTCGGCATCCTGATCAAGCGCCTGCGTCCGCGCTGGCCCTACATGATTATCGCCCTGCTGGCCGGTAGCGCCGTCTCCGCCCTGCTCAAGTGGTGGTTCGGCGCCGAGACGGTGGCCATCGCCAGCGTCGGCGCCCTGCCGCAGACCCTGCCGCCGCTCTCCAGCCCGGACTTCACCCTCGCCACCATCAAGGAGCTGGCCCCGGCGGCGCTGGCGGTGACCCTCTTCGCCCTCACCGAGGCGGTCTCCATCGGTCGTGCCCTGGCGGCGCGCTCCGGTCAGCGCCTGGACGGCAATCAGGAGTTCATCGGCCAGGGGCTCTCCAACATCGCCGGTAGCTTCTTCTCCGGTTACGTCGCCACCGGCTCCTTCAACCGCAGCGGCCTCAACTACAGCGCCGGCGCCCGCACCCCGATGGCGGCCATCGTCGGCGGCCTGCTGCTGATGCTGCTGGTGCTGACCATCGCCCCACTGGTGAGCTATCTGCCCTACGGCGCCATGGCCGCGATCCTGTTTATGGTCGCCTGGGGGCTGATCGACACCAAGGAGATTAAACACATTCTCCACGGCAGCCGCCGCGAGACCGCGGTGATGGCCGTGACCTTCTTCTCCGCCCTGCTGCTGGACCTGGAGCTGGCCATCTTCGCCGGTGTGATGCTCTCGCTGCTGCTCTACCTGGAGCGCACCGCCAAGCCTCGCAGCCTGGTCATGGTACCGGACCAGCGCCTGCCCAAGCACGCCTTCTCCGGTGACCCCTCACTGGAGCCCTGCCCGCAGCTCGCCTTCCTGCGCATCGACGGCTCGCTGTTCTTCGGCTCGGTCGATCACCTGCAGAGCCGCTTCAGCCGCATGCGTGCGGAACACCCCGAGCAGAAGAACCTGGCGATCCTCGCCGAGGGCATCAACTTCGCCGACCTGGCCGGGACCGAGCTGCTGGCGCAGGAGTCACGCAAGCGCCGCGAGATGGGCGGGCGCCTCTACCTGATTAACGTCAAGAAGTGTCTGTGGGAGCAGCTGGACAAGGGCGGCGCGCTGGATGTCATCCACTCGCACAACGTCTTCCAGTCCAAGAACGCGGCGATCACCGCCATCTACCAGAAGCTGGATCGGCAGCGCTGCGAGGGGTGTTCGCTCAAGCTGTTCGCGGAGTGCCGGGGCGGCTAACCGAGGCCGAACTGCTCGCGCTCGGTGTGGCTGGTGCGCTCCACCTCACGGCGGGCCTCATCGATGGCCATCTTCAGCTTCTGGTGCTCCTGCACCGCCATGCCGGAGTGCATGTACATCTCGGCGGCGAAGAGCACGTGCTCCAGCTTCTGCACCCGGTAGTTGAGGTTGAGCAGGGCCTTGGCGATGTGGTGCGGGTCGTGCCCGCTCTCGCGCATCTCGGCGGCGGTGGCCAGGGCCTCTTTCAGCTCTTCGTCGGTGGGCTTGCTCATTCGGTCGACTCCCTTTGTCGGCTTATACGCCTGAGTATAACGCTATAATGTCGCCCCATGAATCACCGCAATCAGACCGAAGCCCCCGCCGCCGACCGTAACGACTGGCGCACCCTCCACTCCCTGCTCCCCTACCTGTGGAACTACCGCGGGCGGGCGGGGCTGGCGCTCGCCTTCCTGGTGCTCTCCAAGATGGCCATCGTCGGCGTGCCGCTGGCGCTCAAGGAGATCGTCGACGCCCTCGACACCCCCGAGGGGCGGGTACTGGCCCTGCCGTTGACCCTGCTCATCGGTTACGGCGTACTGCGCCTGGCGGGTTCGGCCTTCAACGAACTGCGCGACGTGGTCTTCGCCCGGGTGCGCCACGGCACCATGCGCGAGCTCTCGCTCAAGGCCCTGGGCCACCTGCACAAGCTCAGCCTGCGCTACCACCTGGATCGCAAGACCGGGGCGCTGTCGCGCGACATGGAGCGCGGCTCGCGCTCCGCCGCCTCGCTGCTCAACTACATGGTCTTCTCCATCCTCCCCACCTTCGTCGAGCTGGGGCTGGTGGCGGCGATCCTGCTCAACAACTACTCACCATGGTTTGCCATTATCGTGGTGGTAACGGTGGTGTTCTACGTCACCACCACCTTCCTCATCACCAACTGGCGCATGAAGTTCCGCCACCGCA
>JBFFSW010000194.1:0-3946 GCA_041572195.1 Thiohalomonadaceae bacterium
CCGCGAGCGGGGCGAGGTATTCGTCGACTGTCGTGACGGCGGTGACGGGCGGGTGCGCATCGAGGTGCGCGACACCGGCAACGGCATCCCCGCCGACAAGCTCGACAAACTGTTCGAGGCCTTTAACCGTCTCGATGCCGATAGCTCCATCGAGGGCACCGGTATCGGCCTGGTGATCACCCGTCAGCTGGTGGAGCTGATGGGTGGCGAGATGGGGGTGGAGAGCGAGGTGGGCGTCGGCTCCACCTTCTGGTTCGAGCTGCCTCGGGTGGAGGGGGAGAAGGTCACCGTCAAGGCCTCACCCAGCCCCGAGCGCGGACCGGTGGTGGCGGTGAAGGGGGAGAGCACGGTGCTCTACATCGAGGACAACCCGGTCAACCTCAAGCTGGTGACCAAGCTCATCGCCAAGCTGGAGAGCGTGCGCCTGCTCACCGCCGAGGAGCCGGTACGCGGCCTGGAGCTGGCCGCCGAGGAGCGCCCCGACCTGATCCTGCTGGACATCAACCTGCCCGGCATGAGCGGTTTCGAGGTGGTGCGCCACCTGCGTGAGATGGAGGGTGTGCGTGAGGCGCCGGTGATCGCCCTCTCCGCCAACGCCATGGCCGAGGATATCGAGAAGGGGCGTCAGGCCGGTTTCGATGACTACCTTACCAAGCCGATCAACGTGAAGCAGTTCTTCGAGGTGTTGGCCCGCTACCTGGGCGGCGAGGAAAATTAATTACTTCCGCCCCAGCCGTTGGCTGAGGCGGTCCACCCAGGTGTCCACCTTGCCGGTCCACCACTCCATGAAACGGCGCAGGCGCGATCGCGCCCGCCAGTCGTGGATGCCGATCTCCAGGCTCTGCTCGAAACCATCGACGAAGAAGCGCTCCACCTCCCCGATCATGGGTCCGCCCCGGCACTCCTGATTGGCCTCCAGATTCCAGCGTAGATTCCAGCGATCGATATTGGTGGAGCCCACCGAGGTCCAGTCATCGCACAGCCACACCTTGGCGTGCAGAAAGCGCGGCTGGTATTCGTAGATGCGCACCCCGGCGCGCAGCAGGCGGGCGTAGAAGCGTCGCCCGGCCTGACGGATGAGGGTGTGGTCGGTGATCGGTCCGGGCAGCAGCAGGCGCACATCCACCCCGCGCCTCACCGCCCGGCGCAGTTCGCGGCGCAGTTTCCATGAGGGGAGGAAGTAGGCGGTGCTGATCCAGGCGCGTTGGCGCGCCGTGCGCAGCTGTCGGATCAGTGAGCGGATCACCGCCATCTGGGTGGTGGGGGCGTTGACCACCACACGTCCCGGCAGGCCGCCGACCAGCGGCCGGGGGCGGTAGCTGCTGCTCTCCAGGCTACGCCCCGACCACAGCCGCCAGTTGTTGGCGAACAGCCGCTGCCAGTCGCGCAGCACCGGCCCGCGGATCTCCACCATGGTCTCGTGCCAGCCCGGTCGCTGCGGTGTGTCATCGAACTCGTCGGTGATCCCGGCGCCGCCGGTGAAGGCGAGGCGCCCGTCCACCAGCAGCAGCTTGCGGTGGTCGCGAAACAGGCTGCGCCGAAGCGCGCCGTAGTGCAGCGGGTTGTAGAAGGCCAGCTCCACCCCGCCCTCGCGCAGCCGCTGGCGGTCTTTCTCATTGAGCTTGGCGCAGCCGAAGTCATCCAGCAGCAGGCGTACCGCGCAGCCGCGTCCGGCGGCGGCGCTCAGGGCGTCGATGAAGCGATCGGCCAGGCGGCCCGACTCGAACAGGTAGAGCTCCAGGTGCACGCTGTGGCGCGCGTGGGCGATGGCCTGGAGCATGGCCGGGAAGAAGCTCCCGCCGTCCACCAGCAGGCGGCAGCGGTTGCCGTCACGCCAGGGGTGGGGGTCGGGGTGCTTGAGCATCGCCGGGGCCTAGGCCGAGTACTCCAGCGCGCCATCGCGCACGGCCAGGCTCAGCTCACCGGCGAAGAGCCGTTGCAGCGCCTCGCCCGCCACCGCCCGGCGCCAGCCGTGCAGCAGCGGCAGCTCATCGTCATCGCCGTGCAGCAGCGCCTCGATATCCTTGCGCGAGGCGACCGCGCCGGGGCTGATGTTCTGCTCGCGGCAGCGCTCGCGCAGCAGCGCCATGCCCAGGTCCACCAGCGGCTCCTGAGCGGCCGAGAGGCGCGGCCCCTTGGGCAGGGCGGGCCACTGCTCGCGGGGGATGGCGCGGGCCTTTTCCATCAGCTCCAGCAGTTCGCCGCCGGAGCGCTTGATCAGCCCGGCGTCGAGGCCGCGAATGTGGCTCATCTTGTCGAGGTTTTTCGGCTGCTGGCGGGCCAGGTCCAGCAGCGGGTCGTCCTTGATGATCCAGCGTCGCGGCTTGTCCAGCTGCACCGCGCGCTGCTCGCGCCAGGCGGCCAGTCGTTGCAGCACCACCAGCTGCGCCGGTTTCAGCCGCGAGGCCCCCTTCACCTTGCGCCAGGCCTTGTCCGGTTCCACCGTGTAGCGGGCCGGGTCGGCCAGCTCGGCGAAGTCCTCGGCCAGCCATCCGGCGCGGCCCAGCTCATCCAGCTGGCGGCGCTGGGCGTGATACACCTCGCGCAGGTGGCGCACGTCGTCGGCGGCGTAGTTGAGCTGCTCCTCGTTGAGCGGGCGGCGGCACCAGTCGGTGCGCGCCTGGGTCTTCTCCAGCTGCAACCCCAGCACCGTCTGCACCAGCGCGCCGTAGCCCACCTGCTCGCCCTGGCCGAGCACGGTGGCGGCGATCTGGGTGTCGAAGATGGGCGTCGGCGGGGCGCCGCGCAGGGTGGTGAAGATCTCCAGGTCCTGTCCGGCGGCGTGCAGCACCTTGGTGATGCCGGGTTCGTAGAGCACATCCAGCAGCGGCTCGATGTCGAGGGCCAGCGGGTCGATGCAGGCGATGACGTGGCTGTTGGCCACCTGCAGCAGGCACAGGCGCGGGCGGTAGCTCTGCTCGCGCAGGAACTCGGTGTCCAGCGCCAGCCAATCCTCGCGCCGCAGTTCGGCGCAGAGTTCGGCGAGGGCCTCGGGGGTGTCGATGTAGAGGTGATCCATGGGCGTCCCTTTAACGGTTTGCGACAGTATACCGGCTGTTCGTTGTCGGGCGCGCCCCGGCGGGGCTATCATGCCGCTTTGCCCATAAAGCCGAGGAGCCGCGGTGATCCCGCCACTCAACACCCTGTTCTGCCTGATGACGATGCGCTGCGGGCCGCAGCGCCTGAGCGCCGCCCCCCGCCAGCTGCTCACGGCGCTGGGGCTGCATGTCGGCATCGGCGTGGTCCTGGGCGTGGCCGACGCCGATCTCGGCTACGCCCTGCTCACCGCCCTGCTGAGCACCCTGGTGATGGTGGCGGTGATGCACGCCGCGCTGACCCTGAATGACCGCGGTAACCGGGTGAGCCAGAGCCTCACCGCGCTGGCCTGGTGCGAGATCCTGCTGGGGCTGCTGGCGCTGCCGATCATCTTGTTCGAGCTGGAGCTTGCCCCGCTGCTGATGCTCTCACTGCTGGTGATCGGCTGGAACCTGGCCATCGCCGCCAACATCTTCCGTCACGCCCTGGAGCTGGAGAAGGGCGCCGCCTTCCTCTACGCCCTGGGCTATTTCTTTGTTGCCATGCTGGTGCTGGGCATGATGCCCGAGGCGGCGACGGCCATCGACACAGGGGCCAGCTGATGCACGTCCATATCCTCGGTATTTGCGGCACCTTCATGGGCGGCGTGGCCCTGCTGGCCCGCGCCCTCGGTCACAGCGTCAGCGGCCAGGACGCCGGGGTCTACCCGCCCATGAGCACCCAGCTCGAAGAGCAGGGCATCCGCCTCATCGAGGGCTACGGGCCCGAGGGCGTCCCCGAAGAGGCCGACGTGGTGGTGATCGGCAACGCCCTCTCACGCGGCAACCCGGCGGTGGAGTTCGTGCTCAACCAGGGCATGGCCTATAGCTCCGGCGCCCAGTGGCTGAGCGAGCACGTGCTACAGGGCCGC
>JBFFSW010000195.1:0-3935 GCA_041572195.1 Thiohalomonadaceae bacterium
ACCCAGGGCAGCGCCTCCAGCGAACTGCGCAGCGCCTCCACATCCAGGTTCAGCAGCCCGGCACCCACCTGGGGCTCGATCACCGCGCGCAGCTCGGCGGCGTCGATGCGCTCGAGGCGGCTCTCCACCTTCACCCGCTTGACCGGCAACTCCTCGGGCATCAAGCCGAACCAGAGCCCGGACAGCACGCCGCCGATCACCAGCAGCGGCAGCAGCGGGCGAATCAACCCCGCCAGCGGGCCGCGCTCGCGCAGCTCCAGCTGCTCGTCGGTGCGCATCGCCTGGGCGGAACGTTTAGCCACGGCCCACCCCCGCCCCGTTCAGGATGCGCACCACCAGCTCATCGAAGGCGATACCGGCGGCGCGCGCCGCCATCGGCACCAGGCTGTGGTCGGTCATCCCCGGGTTGGTGTTCACCTCCAGCAGCCAGTTGCCGCCTTCGGCGTCGCGCATCACATCCACCCGGCCCCAGCCGCGGCAGCCGATGGCGGCAAAGGCGCTCAGCGCCAGCGCCTGCATCTCGCGCTCCAGGTCCTCGGAGAGGCCGCAGGGGCAGAGGTAGCGGGTGTCGTCCGCCTGGTACTTGGCCTGGTAGTCGTAAAAGACATTGTCGGTCTCCAGGCGAATCACCGGCAGCGCCTCGCCGTTGAGGATGGCCACGGTGTACTCACCGCCGTGCACCCACTGCTCGGCCATCACCTCGCTGTCGTACTTCAGCGCCTCGCGCCAGGCGGCCTCCAGCGCATCGGCCTGCTCCACCTTGCTCATGCCGATGCTGGAGCCCTCGCGGGCGGGCTTGATCATCAGCGGCAGGCCCAGCTCGGCGATGGCGCGCTCCAGGTCCGCCTCCTCGCGCAGCATCACGTAGGCGGGGGTGGACAGACCCGCCCCCAGCCACAGCTGCTTGCTGCGCAGCTTGTCCATTCCCAGCGCCGATGCGAGCACGCCGCTACCGGTGTAGGGCAGGCCCAGAAGCTCCAGCAGCCCCTGCACCGTGCCATCTTCCCCGGCGCCGCCGTGGAGGATGTTGAACACCTTGTCGTAAGCACCCGCCCTCAGGCTCTCGACAAGGTTCTCACCGACATCGAGGGCGTGGGCATCGACCCCGCGCGATTGCAGCGCGGCGAGCACCGCCGCGCCGCTCTTCAGCGACACCTCGCGCTCGGCGGAGAGACCGCCCATCAGCACCGCGACCTTGCCGCTCATGCGCTCACCTCCTCGCCAATGATGTGCACCTCGCGGCGCAGCTCGATGCCGAAGCGACTCTTCACCTCGGTCGCCACCTCGGCGATCAGCGCCTCGACGTCGGCGGCGCTGGCCTCACCGTTATTGATGATGAAGTTGGCGTGCTTATCCGAGACGCAGGCGCCGCCGACGCAGCGCCCCTTGAGTCCAGCCGCGTCGATCAGCCGCGCGGCGTGGTCGCCGGGCGGGTTGCGGAACACCGAACCGGCGTTGGCCTGGTTGGTCGGCTGGCTGCCGGAGCGCTTATCCAGCAGCTCGCGGATGCGCTCCTTGAGCGCCTCGCTGGGACCGGGCGCGAGGCGCAGGGTGGCGGCGATGAACCACTCACCCTCGTGGCCGCTGACGCTGCGGTATCCCACCGTGTAATCGCTCGGGGCGCGACGGTGCAGACCGCCGCGACGGTCCATGCTCTCCAGCTCCTCGACCAGCTCCCAGGTCTCGGAGCCGAAGCAACCGGCGTTCATCGCCAGGGCGCCGCCGAAGGTGCCGGGGATGCCGGTGAGGAACTCCGCCCCGGCCAGCCCCTCGGCGGCACAGAAGCGGGCCACCTGCGGGCTGGGCACACCGGCCTCGACCCGTACGCGATTGTCATCCAGCCGCTGCATGCCCTTGAGCAGCCCGGCGGTCACCACCACGGTGCCGCGGATGCCACCGTCGCGCACCAGCAGATTGCTGCCCAGACCGACGAAGGTCAGCGGCTCATCCGCGTCCAGACGCGAGAGAAACTCCCCCAGGTCCTCGACATCGGCCGGGCGGTAGTAACGCTCGGCCGGACCGCCGACGCGCCAGGTGGTGTGGCGTGACATCGGCTCGTGCATACGCAGCTCGCCGCGCAGGCCGTGGCTATCCATGGCGTGCATCGCGCTCACCCCTTCACCTCCAGGGCATCCCGAAGTCCGGCGGCGGCGGCGCCGATGTTGCCCGCCCCCAGAGTCAGCACCACGTCGCCATCGGCGATCACCCCCTTGAGGGTGGCGGCCAGCTCGTCGGGACCGCTGACGAACACCGGGTCCACCTGACCGCGGGCGCGGATGGCGCGGCAGAGGCCACGACCGTCGGCGTTGGGGATGGGCTGCTCACCGGCGGCGTACACCTCGAGCACCAGCAGGGCGTCGGTGCCGCTAAGCACCTCGGAGAAGTCATCCAGCAGGTCGTGGGTACGGGTGTAGCGGTGCGGCTGAAAGGCCACCACCAGTCGACGCTCGGGCCAGGCGGCGCGGGCCGCGGCGACGGTGGCGGCCACCTCACGCGGGTGGTGACCATAGTCATCCACCAGCAGCACCTTGCCACTCTCTGTTTCGACCTCGCCGTTGATCTGGAAGCGGCGGCCGATGCCCTCGAACTTCTTCAGCGCGGCGAGGATCGCCTCGTCGGCCACCCCCAGCTCGTAGGCCACGGCGATGGCCGCCAGGGCGTTCTGCACGTTGTGGCGGCCCGGCATGTGCAGGCTCACCTCCAGCCACGCCTCGCGCCCGGGGCGGGCCACCTTGAAGTGGGTGAAGACCCCCTCCTGAACGACCTCATAGGCGCGGAACTCCGCCTCCTCGTGGAAGCCGTAGGTGACCAGGCGGCGGCCCAGCTCCGGCAGCATCTCGCGCACGGTGTCATCGTCGATGCAGAGCACCGCCAGGCCGTAGAAGGGCATGCGGTGGAGGAAGTCGATAAAGGTCTGGCGCAGCTTGTTGAAGTCGCCGCCGTAGGTGGCCATGTGGTCGGCGTCGATATTGGTGACCACCGCGGTCATCGGCAGCAGGTGCAGAAAGGATGCGTCGCTCTCGTCCGCCTCGGCCACCAGGTAGTCGCCGCCGCCGAGGCGAGCGTTGGTGCCCGCGCTGTTGAGACGGCCGCCGATGACGAAGGTGGGGTCCATGCCCCCCTCGGCCATCAGGCTGGCGATGAGGCTGGTGGTGGTGGTCTTGCCGTGGGTACCGGCCACCGCGATGCCGTGGCGGAAACGCATCAGTTCGGCCAGCATCTCGGCCCGCGGGATCACCGGGATCAGCTGCTCGTGGGCGGCGGCCACCTCCGGGTTGTCGCCGGTCACCGCGGTGGAGGTGACTACCACGTCCACCCCGGCCACGTGCTCGGCGGCGTGACCAATCTCGATGCGCGCGCCCTGGGCGCGAAGACGCTCGGTGACGGCCCCCTCGCGGATATCCGAGCCGCTGATGGTGTAGCCCATGTTGAGCAGCACCTCGGCGATGCCGCACATGCCCACGCCGCCGATGCCGACGAAGTGGATCGCCTTGACGTTACCCATGGCGTGGTTGCCGTAGTGAGGGCGGTCAGCCATGGTTCACCTCCGAATTCTTCCATTCACAGGCGGCCAGGCAGGCTTCGGCCACCCGCACCGCCGCGTCGGTCCGGGCGACTGCACGCGCCGCCTCGGCCATCTCAATCAGTTGCCTGCGCCCCTCGGCGGCGTCGCGGCTAAAGCCCTCCAGCTCGGCGGCCAGGCGCTCGGCGTCGAGCTGACGCTGTTGCAGCATGCGCGCCGCGCCCGCCTCCACCAGATAGGCGCCGTTGGCGCTCTGGTGGTCGTCCACCGCGAACGGGAAGGGCACGAGCACGCTCGCCACGCCCACCGCGGCCAGTTCGGCCAGCATCTCGGCCCGCGGGATCACCGGGATCAGCTGCTCGTGGGCGGCGGCCACCTCCGGGTTGTCGCCGGTCACCGCGGTGGAGGTGAC
>JBFFSW010000196.1:0-3915 GCA_041572195.1 Thiohalomonadaceae bacterium
AAAGCAGCTTACCGTCACCGCCGTTGGTCTTGTTCTCGTCGCTCATGCCCTACCTCGCATGGTCGGCCCGGGGCGCGCCGTGGCCCGGGATCTGGGGGTTTATGACTCTAAACATGCAGAGTCCCGACCGGAATTTCAAGCCCGTGGTGCGGGAATCCTACGCCTCGCCAGCGGCGTCGCGGCGATTCAGCACCTGATCGATAAGGCCGTACTGGGCGGCCTCCTCGGCGCTCATGAAGTTGTCGCGCTCGGTATCGGCACCGATGGTCTCCATGCTCTGGCCACTGTGACCGGCGAGGATCTGATTGAGTTTCTCGCGGATCTTGATGATCTCCCTGGCGTGAATCTCGATGTCAGTGGCCTGGCCCTGGTAGCCGCCCAGCGGCTGGTGGATCATCACCCGGCTGTGCGGCAGGGCGTAACGCTTGCCCTCGGCGCCGCCGGCCAGCAGCACCGCGCCCATGCTGGCGGCCATGCCGATGCACATGGTGCTCACCTTGGGCTTGATGAACTGCATGGTGTCGTAGATGGCCAGACCGGCGCTCACCGAGCCGCCCGGGGAGTTGATGTAGAGGTGGATATCCTTGTCCGGATTCTCCGACTCCAGGAACAGCAGCTGGGCGACGATCAGGTTGGCCATGTGGTCCTCGATGGGACCGACCACGAAGATCACCCGCTCCTTGAGCAGCCGGGAGTAGATGTCGTAGGCACGCTCGCCGCGGGAGCTCTGCTCAACGACCATCGGCACCAAGCCGCCGGCGTTGCTGATGTTGTCGTGGCCCTGATGGATGATGTTGTTCATTCCGTTTCCTTTCTCGACGCGCTTACCGCTGTGGCTGCACGGCCCAGGGGGCTCAACGGCCTCAGCCGTTGGTGGCCTCCTCGAAACCGACCTTCTTCTCGGTAACATTGGCCTTGGAGAGCACGAATTCAACCGCCAGCTCCTCAAGGGCCAGGGATTCGACCTCCTGCAGGCGGCTCGCGTCGCCGTAGTACCAGTCGATCACCTGCTGCGGCTGCTCGTAACCAGCGGCCAGGCGCTCCACCTCGGCGCGCAGACGGTCGGCGTCCACCTTCAGCTCGTTAGCCTTGATCAGCTCACCGATCACCAGGCCCAGGCTGACACGGCGCTTGGCCTGATCGCTGAACATGGAGGCGTTGATGTCAACGCCGGACTTACCGGCGGGGATGTGCATCTGCGAGCGCATCTGCTGGGCCATGGTCTCGGCCTCATGGTCGATCATCGCCTGCGGCACCTCGACGGGGTTGGCCTCCAGCAGCTTGTCCATCACCGCGCTCTTGACCTCGTTACGCAGGCGGGAGTCCAGCTCGCGCTCCATGTTGGCGCGGACCTCGGCACGCAGGGCCTCGATACCGCCCTCCTCCAGGCCGAAGTCGGCGGCGAACTCGTCGTTCAGCTCCGGCAGCTCGGGCGCTTCCACGCTCTTGATGGTGATGGCGAACTGCACCGGCTTACCGGCCAGATCCTTGTTGCCGTACTCCTCGGGGAAGCTGAGGTCCAGGGTCAGTTCGTCACCGGTCTTGGCGCCGGTCAGACCCGCCTCGAAGCCCTCGATCATGCTGTTGCTGCCGAGGATGACCGGCATGTCCTCACCGCTGCCACCGGCGAAGGCCTCGCCGTCGATGCTGCCCTTGAAGTCGATGGTGACGCGGTCACCGTCGGCGGAGGCGCGATCCACGGAGTTCCAGGCGGTCCTCTGACCGCGCAGCTTATCCATCATCTTATCCAGGTCGGCGTCCTCGACCGCGCCCACCGGCTTCTCCAGGGTGATGGCGGAGAGGTCGGCCAGCTCCACCTCGGGCATCACCTCGAAGCTGGCGGTGTACTCGATATCCTTGCCCTCTTCACTGGTCAGGGACTCGATGGTGGGGGCACCGGCGGGCTGCACGCTCTCCTGGGTGACCGCCTCGTAGAAGGTGGACTGCAGCAGTTCGCCGATCACCTCCTGGCGGAGCTCCTTGCCGTAGCGCTTGGCCAGCACCTTCTGCGGCACCTTGCCCGGGCGGAAGCCCTTGATGCTGGCGCTGCGGCTCATCTGCTGCAGGCGCTTCTGCACCTCGCCGGTAACGCGCTCCTCGGGGAAGCTGACGGTCATCTTGCGACCGAGGCCCTCGGTCACTTCAACGGAAACCTGCATGGTTACTCCTCAGAACTAGCTCTATATCGTCAAAATCAATTCGGCGCCGCTCCGCCCCGCGGATCGGCGCCGGAAAACCTGAATCCTGGTGCGAAAGGAGAGACTCGAACTCTCACGGGTTGCCCCACTGGAACCTAAATCCAGCGCGTCTACCAATTCCGCCACTCTCGCGTAGTTGCGGGCGATTATACAGCGCTACGCTGGGTTATGGATAGGGCTGGGGCAAACGAAAAAGGCCCGACTACGATAGCCGGGCCTTTCATCGGGGTTTGGTGGGCCGTCAAGGATTCGAACCTTGGACCAAGAGATTAAGAGTCTCCTGCTCTACCAACTGAGCTAACGGCCCCGAGGCGGCGCATTAAAGCAAAAACGTACGGGCAGATCAACCCCCTTTGCTGTGATAGCATGAACGCGACTGATTTATTCGGAACCCGCCTTGCTCAGCTACACCCTCACCGCCCTACTCATCGGCCTGTTCGCCGGCGTCCACTGCCTCGGCATGTGCGGCGGTATCATGGGCGTGCTCTCCGCCTCGCTGCCCGCCGAGGTGCGCCGCGGCCCGGCGCGCCTGACCCTCTATATTCTCGCCTACAACGGTGGACGCCTCGGCGCCTACGCCGCGGCCGGGGCCCTGCTGGGGCTCTTCGGCGGCCAGCTGCACGCCGCCCTCAGCCCCTCCGGTGGCTACTTCGTCATCCAGCTACTGGCCGCCGTGCTGATGATCGGCATCGGCCTCTACCTGGCGGGCTGGTTCCCCCGCTTCGCCCACATCGAGCGGATCGGCCTGCCGCTGTGGCGCCTGCTGGAGCCCATCGGTCGCCGCCTACTGCCACCTAAAAACCCGCTACAGGCGCTGCTCTACGGCGCTATCTGGGGCTGGCTGCCCTGCGGCCTGGTCTACTCGGCGCTGCTGCTGAGCCTGGCCGCCCCGGGCGGCGCGACGGGCGGCGCACTCTTTATGGTGGCGTTCGGCCTGGGCACTTTACCGGCGGTGCTGGGGGTGGGTATGCTTAGCGGGCAGTTGGCCCTCACCCGCCGCCCCTGGGCGCGGCGCATCGCGGGACTTGCGCTGATCGCCCTGGCCCTGGCCGGGCTCATCTTCGCCGAACAACTGCATGGGCTGCTGCCCCAACCCCTTCAAAATCAAGAACAATGCCTGACGCCGACATGAACGCCTTCGACAAACACCTGCTGGGCAAGGCCCCCGAATTCCAGGCCCTGATCCGCTCCGCCCAGGTGGCCGCCGCCACCGAGGTGAACCTACTGCTGCTGGGCGAGAGCGGCACCGGCAAGGAGCTGCTGGCCCGCGCCCTGCATGAGGAGAGCCAGCGACGCGAGGCCCCCTTCGTCACCATCAACTGCGCCGCCCTGCCCGAGGCGCTGGCCGAGTCGGAGCTCTTCGGCCACCGCCGTGGCGCCTTCACCGGCGCGCTGGAGGATAAGCCCGGGCGCATCCGCGCCGCCGAGGGGGGCACTCTGTTCCTCGACGAGGTGGGCGAGCTGCCGCTGAACATTCAGGCCAAGCTGCTGCGCTTCCTGGAGTCGGGCGAGTGCCAGGCCCTGGGCGAGAGCGGCTGCTACCGCGCCGATGTGCGGGTGGTCGCCGCCACCCACCGCGACCTGCACGCCATGGTCCGCGAGGGGCGCTTCCGCGAAGACCTCTTCTACCGCCTCAACATCATCCCGCTGGAGATCCCGCCCCTACGCCAGCGCAGCGGCGACATCCCGCTGCTGCTGGAGACACTGACCGCCGAGC
>JBFFSW010000197.1:0-3913 GCA_041572195.1 Thiohalomonadaceae bacterium
CCTCCAGCAGGCGGCCGATGAGGGCCATGCCGAAGCTGGGGTGGTCGACGTAGGCGTCGCCGGTGACCAGGATGATGTCGCAGGAGTCCCAGCCCAGCTCATCCATCTCCGCGCGCGACATCGGCAGCTGCGGCGCGGGCAGCAGCCGTTTGGCCCAGTACTGGCGGTAGGAGAAGATGTCTTTGGCTTCGTGCATCGGTGAGTCTTGGCTAGGTTCGGGGCGGCGATTGTCTCAGGACCGTTCTCTAAAGTATATTCCCTCTAATAGTTTATCCGGGATTTCGCCCTAAGGAGTCGGACCATGCGTCACCACCTCAACCTCACCGCCCTGCTCACGGCCATCGGCCTCACGCTCGGCGCCTCGTCCGTGGCCGCCGACACCCTGGAGGTGCCCGCCGAACAGTCCGTGAGCGAGGAGCGTGAGCTCATCACCATGGAGGTGCCCGCCAAGGGGATGAGCACGGGGCAGGTGACCAGGAAGTTCGGCGAGCCGCTGGAGGTGATCATCCCCGTCGGCGAGCCACCCATCAGCCGCTGGCTCTACGAGGATTACACGGTCTACTTCGAAGGCGACTTCGTCATCCACACCGTCATTCATTAAGCAGGGCTCCATCCGCATGAATCAACCCCGTCGCCTTCCCGCCGAGTGGGAACGGCAGAGCGCCGTCATGCTCACCTGGCCCCACGCGGAGACCGATTGGGCGCCGCTGCTGGCCGAGGCCGAGTCGGTGTTTCTCGATATCGCCGAGGCGGTTTGCCGTTTTCAGCAACTGCTGGTCGCCTGCCACGACCACGCACAGCGCGAGCGCCTGCGCGCCCTCTTCGATGAACGCGGCATCGACCCCCAGCGCTACCGGCTGCACCTCGCCCCCTCCAACGACTCCTGGGTGCGCGACCACGGCCCCATCAGCGTCTACGACGAGGACCGCGCGTTGCTGCTGGACTTCCAGTTCAACGGTTGGGGGCGCAAGTTCGAGGCGCGCCTGGACAACGCCCTCTCCGGGGTGCTGCACGCCGAGGGGGCCTTCGGCGCCACCCCGCTCTCCACCATGAAGCTAATCCTCGAGGGGGGCAGCATCGAGAGCGACGGCCTGGGCACCCTGCTCACCACCCGCCGCTGCCTGCTCTCACCGGAGCGCAACCCGCAGTACGACTGCGTCGGTCTGGAGGGGATCTTCGCCCAGTGCTTCGGCACCCATCGGGTGCTGTGGCTGGACAAGGGGGAACTGGAGGGGGACGACACCGACGCGCATATCGACACCCTGGCGCGCTTCTGCGACGAGCGCACCATCGCCTACGTCAGCTGCGATGACGAGGGTGACAGCCACTACGGCGAACTCAAGGCGATGGAGCAGGAGCTGGCCGAGCTGCGCACGGAGACCGGCGAGCCCTACCGCCTCATCCCCCTGCCGCTGCCCGCCCCGGCGTATGACCCGGAGGACGGCCACCGTCTGCCCGCCACCTACGCCAACTTCCTCATTATCAACGGCGCGGTGCTGGTGCCCACCTATAACGACCCGCTGGATGGCGTCGTCCTCGAGCGCCTGGCCGGGGCCTTCCCCGAGCGGGAGATGGTCGCCATCGACGCCCGCGCGCTGATCCGCCAGCACGGCAGCATCCACTGCGTCACCATGCAGCTACCGCATGGTGTCGAGATCGCATAAGGACAACCTAGAAAATGTCTCAGTCACGTAAGCTCAAGGTCGGCATCATCCAGCACCCCTGCGTCGCCGACCGCGAGGCCAACATGGCACGCACCATCGCCGACATTCGCGACGCCGTCGCCGAGGGGGCCAAGCTGATCCTGCTGCAGGAGCTGCACACCGGCCTCTACTTCTGCCAGACCGAGAACGTCGATCACTTCGAGCTGGCCGAGACCATCCCCGGCCCCACCACCGAGACCCTCGGCGAGGTGGCCCGCGAGCTGGGGGTGGTGATCGTCGCCTCACTGTTCGAGCGCCGCGCCCCCGGTCTCTACCACAACACCGCGGTGGTGCTGGAGGCGGACGGCACCATCGCCGGCAAGTATCGCAAGATGCACATCCCCGACGACCCGGCCTACTACGAGAAGTTCTACTTCACCCCCGGCGACATGGGCTTCGAGCCCATCGACACCTCCGTGGGTCGGCTCGGCGTGCTGGTCTGTTGGGACCAGTGGTATCCGGAGGCGGCGCGGCTGATGGCCATGGCCGGGGCCGAGATCCTGCTCTACCCCACCGCCATCGGCTGGGAGGCCGAGGCCGACCCCGACGAGCAGCTGCGCCAGCGCGACGCCTGGATCACCGTGCAGCGCGGCCACGCCATCGCCAACGGCCTGCCGCTGGCCGCCAGCAACCGGGTCGGCTTCGAGCCCGACCCCAGCGGCCAGACCCCCGGCATCACCTTCTGGGGCAGCAGCTTCATCTGCGGCCCGCAGGGGGAGTTCCTCGACAAGGCCCCGGAGGACATCCACGCCATTCACGTCGCCGAGGTGGACCTGGGCCGCAGCGAAAACGTGCGCCGCTGGTGGCCCTTCCTGCGCGACCGGCGCATCGACGCCTACGATGACCTGCTGCTGCGCTACCGCGATTAACGGACATAAAAAAACCGGGCGTACTCTGCGCCCGGTTTTCGTTTAATCCCTGTCTGGTAACCCCCGAAATAAGTCCCTGGAGTATCCAACGGCGGGAGGCCTTCGTCTCAAGCTCGGTAGCAGACCCCTCTTCCGCTTCAAAGAATAGCAGAGAACCTCACTGAAAACGTGAGCACTGTCACAAATGAAGCGCTGACGGGGATTTGGTAGAATTCCCGCTCACGCGAGTTCAACACCCCGGAGCCCCCATGTCGCTACAGGACCAACTGCTCAAGGCCGGACTGGTCGACGCCAAAAAGGCCAGCAAGATCAAGAAGAGCAAGCACCAACAGGCCAAGCAGAAGCAGAAGAACAAGGTCGAACCAGTGGACGAGGCCCGGCTGGCCGCACAGAAGGCCCAGGCCGAGAAGGCCGAGCGCGACCGCCAGCTCAACCTGGAGCGCAGGCAGGAGGCCGAACGCAAGGCCGTGGCCGCGCAGATCCGCCAGCTGGTGGAGATGAACCGGCAGAACGCCGAGGGGGAGATCGCCTACAACTTCACCGACGAGGGGGCCATCAAACGCCTCTACATCGACGAAGAGCAGCAAAAACAACTCGGCAACGGCCGTCTCTGCATCATCAAGCTGGACGAGGCCTACGAGATCATCCCCACCGCCGTCGCCGACAAGATCCACCAGCGCGACGAGAGCGTCACCATCCTCAGCAACCAGCCCACCGAGACGCCGGATGAAGAGGATGACTACTATGCCGACTTCAAGGTGCCGGATGATTTGATGTGGTAATCACCTCACGAACCTCATCCACAATCACCACCTCACCGCTGCCATAAATCCCATATTTCCCCTGATTCCCCAACTTGGGCTCATAGGCATACAACCAAACCGCCTCCACCTCTTCGCCCTCCCCCGCCTGGCTAGGCCAGGCGCCCGCGAATGAGCTGGGAACGCTGGAGCTGGAATCAAAGGCGAGCGGGTAGCGGTGGGTCTCACCGCTCTTCATCACCGTCACCATCTCCACGCTGAAGGCGCTGGGCGGCCAGGGCCAGTTGGGTTTGTCGGCGATCTCGCAGCCGCACATCATGGTCACCTCGGCGGTGCAGCGTAGCTGGGCGCCGCGCCAGATGGCGCTGACGTTGCTGATACAGAGCCCGGGCACCTCGATGACCACCCCCTCGGGGTTGGCCGCGCTGCCCACGTCGATGCCCGGCAGCAGGGTGATGTCGGCCTGGGCGGCGCGGGCCTGTTCAGGGTGCTTGAGCGGACCGAAGACCAGCACCCGCAGGTTGGTCGGCGCGTCGATGTCCAGCTCGAACTCCACCTTCACGCTCTGCCCATCCACGGC
>JBFFSW010000198.1:0-3908 GCA_041572195.1 Thiohalomonadaceae bacterium
CGCCTGGATCTGGTCTACCCCGAGGCCGAGCACGAACTCAAGGTGCTCAAGAGCTACGACCGCCCCGGCGGCGGCCACCGCGACGACCTGCTCAGCCTGCAACCGCTGCCCGAGGGGCTGCTGGCGGCGGCACGCGCCGAGGCCGAGCGGGTGCACTGCGCCGACGCCCTCTACGACTACGCCCTGGGCCTGGCCCGCGCCAGCCGCTCCCACCCCAGCACCGCCCTCGGCCTCTCCACCCGCGGCGCCCTCAACCTGGTGCGCTGCGCCCGCGCCGAGGCGGCCCTGCGCGGCGGCGAGTTCGTACTGCCAGACGACATCAAGCGGGTCGCCCCCATGGTCATTGGTCACCGCCTGCTGCCCACCCCCGAGGCGCAGCTGGAGGGGGTGGAGGGCGCCGCCCTGGTCGCCTCGCTGCTGGAGCAGGTGCCGGTGCCCAGGGACGTCGCGGACGAGCCCACGCCGTGAGCCTGACCCTGCGCAGCTACCTGCTGGCCGCCTTCATCACCCTGCTCGGCATCCTCGGTCAGTGGCTGGAGCCTATCCCCGTCGAGGCCTGGCGCATCCCCGCCGCGGCGCTACTGATGCTGCTGCTCGCCGAGGGGCTGGACGCCCGCCGCCTGCCCCTGCCGCTGCGCCGCGAGCTGCCGCCCCGAGTGAAGCTGGGGCGCGCCGATGAGACCCGACTGCATCTGGACAACCCCCACCGCCGCCCGCTTCAGCTGCAACTGGTGGAGACGCCCCCCGAGGCGGGCGATGCGCCGCTGGCGATGCGTGACTGGTCCATCGCCGTGGGCGCCGTCGGCACCCTCGCCACCCACTTCCTCCCCTCGCGCCTGGGCGATCTCGACTGGCCGGGGCCGCGCTTGCGGTTGCGCGGGCGCTTCGGCCTCGCCTGGTGGAACCGCCGCCCGCCCGCCGAGGCCGCCGCATCGACACCGGTGGTGCCGGATCACCTGCGCGGCAACGAGTACCGGATCGGCAGCAGCGAGAACGGTGAGCGGCTGCGCCCGCGCGCCGGGCGCGGCTTCGAGCTGTTCGACCAGCGCGCCTATCAGCCGGGCGACCCGCTGCACGCCATCGACTGGAAGGCCAGTGCCCGTAGCGGTCGCACCACCGTGCGCCGTTTCAGCGAGGAGCAGCACCTGGAGCTGCTGATCCTCATCGACTGCGGTCGCGGCAGCCGCCTCGGCGCCGGTCGTCTGCAACGCTTCGGCCACTACGCAAACATCGCCGCACGCCTGGGCGAGCGGGCCCTGCTCACCGGTGATCGCCTCTCCCTGCTGGCCTACGCCGACGGCATCCTCGCCGAGGCGACCGGGCTGCGCGGTCACTCCGGCCTGCTGCGCGCCCGCGCCCTGCTCGAATCGCTACGCCCCTCCGCCCACGACGCCAACCCCCTGCCCGCCGCCCTGCGCGCTCGCCATCTGGCCCGCCGCCGCTCGCTGGTGGTGCTGCTCAGCGACCTGGACGACGACCTGCAACAGGGGCAGCTGCTGCGCGCCATCGGCCTGCTGCGCCCGCAGCACCAGCCGCTGCTCGGCTGCCTGGAGGACGAGGAGGTGGCGGCGATGCATAGTGAGCATGGCGAGGAGTGGCTCAGCCCCTACCGCAATCTGGCGGCGGAAGAGCTGCAACGGCGCCATCGCGGCGCGCGCCTGCAACTGCAGCGGCTGGGAGTGGAGGTGGTGAGCGCGCTGCCCGAGCGGCTGGACGGCGCGTTGATGGGCCGCTACGAGGCGCTGCGGCGGCGACTCTGAAGCCGCCCGCTGAAGAGCAACAGCATGAACAGCCAGTAGCTCAGGCCCACCAGCAGGCGAAAATTCAGATCGAAGTTCGGGTCGGGGGAGATATAGCCCTCGATCAGCCCCGCCCCCACCAGCAGCGGCGCCCCCGCCGCCACCAGCACCCCGGCGCGACTCACCGCCACGCGGAAGGCCTCGGTGCGGGTCATCAATCCCGGCCTTAGCAGCGCCTCGCCCAGGCGCATCCCCGCCGCCCCGGCGATGACGATGACGCTCAGCTCCACCATGCCGTGGGCAATGACGAACTCGAACAGCCGCCCGTCCAGCTCGTGCTGGCCGGTAAAGGCGAACACCGCCCCCAGCAGCAGACCGTTGAGCAGCATGATGTAGAGGGTGCCGATGCCGTAGAAGGCCCCCAGGGCGAAGGCGAAGAAGGTGACCATGATGTTGTTGGTCATAATCTGCAGCGAGAGCACCGAGGAGGGAACGATATTGAGCAGGTCGTCGGTCCACAGCTCGCCGTTCTGCACCGTCTCGATCATCGCCTCCGAGGCGAACAGGGCGATCAGCTCCGGTTGCAGGCTCACCAGTCCCCAGCCCGCGGCGATGCCGAGCAGGAACAGCGCCGCGCTGACGGCGATGGCGCCGCGCAGGGCGTGGATCTCGCGCGGCAGGTCGCGGCTGAAGAGCTGGCGAATCTGCGCCCAGGAGCCCAGCGGTGGCCGCTGGATGGTGTCGAAGGCCCGCAGCAGCAGCGCCTCCAGGTAGCGAATCACCCGGCTGCCCGGCAACAGGCGGCGCGCCAAGGACAGGTCGCGGGCCACGCCGCGATAGCCGCGCAGCAGCTCCAGCGCCTCGTCGCTCTCCCGCACGCGGCCCCCCTGCTGACGCTTGATCAGCTCCTCCTGTCGCCGCCACGCCTCCACCCGACCACGCAGCCAGCCCGCTAGCGCCCGCCCCTCCAGGCTCACCCCGACCGCGTTGCGCTCATCACTCATGCTCGCCTCCCTCCAGCAGCCCCTTCAGTGTCGTGCGCAGACGGCCATCGTATTTCAGCCCCTTGGCGGGCGGCTCAAGCCCCCGCGCCCTGAGCAGGGTCAGCGCCATGGCGTGGCGGCGCTCGGGCAGCAGGCCGTTCCAGCGCTCCAGCAGCTCCATCAACAGCTCGCGCTGCTTGAGTGACAGCTCCGCGCGCCCCTCGCCCGGCTCATCGAAGAGCCCCTCCAGCGCCTTCAGCTTCAGCGCCTCCTCATAGGTGATCAGGGTCCCGGCGGCGATATCGCCGATGCGCGCATGGCGGGCGCTGAAGTGGGCCACCACCAGCCCCAGCACGTAGGCCGAGGGCATGCTGTCGATCAGACGGAAGATGTTGCGCACCAGGATCGCCCCCAGCCCCGGGGTCAGCCCCTGCTCGGTGACGATGCGCAGCCCCATCATCCGCTTGCCCGGCGTGCGCCCACCCATCAGCCACTCCAGCAGCGGGTGGTAGAGGAAATAGATGAGCAGCGCGGGCAGCACCGCCAGCCAGCCGATCCAATCGCCCTTGATACCCACCTCATTCAAAAACCAGCCCACGCCAAAGCCCCAGGCCATGGCGAAGATGACACGGATGTGGATATCGATGATAAAGGCCAGCGAGCGCCCGCCGAGCCCGGCCACCGGCAGCTCTACCTCCACGCCGCCGACCGAATGGATGGTAATGGCCTCCTCCATGGGGCCTCCTTTAGGTCAAAACCATAATGGCTACTGTATAGTGTCGTTAAACCATACCCCAGTAAATACACGCCATATGAAATACCAAGACCTCCGCGACTTCATCGCCCAACTCGAAGCGCGCGGCCAACTCAAGCGCATCACCCAGGAGATCGACCCGAATCTGGAGATGACCGAGATCGCCGACCGTACCCTGCGCGCGGGCGGCCCGGCGCTGTTGTTCGAGAACCCCAAGGGCTCGGACATCCCGGTGCTGGCCAACCTCTTCGGTACCCCGGAGCGGGTGGCGCTGGGTATGGGCGAGGAGTCGGTGGAGGCGCTGCGCGGGGTGGGCGAGGTGCTGGCCCAGCTCAAGGAACCGGAGCCGCCCAAGGGCATGCGCGATGCCTGGGAGAAGCTGCCGGTGTTCAAGCAGGTGCTGAACATGGCCCCCAAGGTGGTGCGCAAGGC
>JBFFSW010000199.1:0-3907 GCA_041572195.1 Thiohalomonadaceae bacterium
ACCGAATTCGGCCAATAGCTCTTTAACCTGAAGCTCTTCGGTGCTCCGCAGGGTGTGGTCGAAAAACGCCTTCAACTCGACGCCGGTCACGTCCTCGATGAATCGTTCGAGCCCCTCGCTGGTGACGCCGATGAGCGGTTTCCCGTGTTGTTGCCATAGGGCACGCATCACATCATCCAGCGACTTTCTATCCTGTGTTGCCTTGCGAATGGTGAGGTCCAGGCAGAGGGCGATGACGGCACCCTTGTTGTAGTAGCTGACGATCGCATTCGAGGCGTTTTCATCCGCCTTGTAGAGCTTGGTCCAGGCATCGAAGCTGGAGTCGCTGACGCTCTGTTTTTCGCGCCCCGGCGTGCGTAGCAGACGGGTGAGTTGCTGCCCCAGCAGCTCCAGGTAGCTGTCGCGATCGATGCAGCCGCTACGGTAGGTGCAGAGGTCGTCGTAGTAGCTGGTGATCCCCTCGAAGAACCACAGCAGCGGGGTGTGGGTTTCGCTTTGCAGGGCGTAGGGAATATAGGCCGCCGGTTTGATCCGTTTGACGTTCCAGGTGTGGAAATATTCGTGGGCGCAGAGGCTGAGAAAATTACGGTAGCCCTCGCTGACTTTATCTTCTCCTTTATGCGGCAGGTCGTCGCGGGAGCAGAGCAGTGAGGTGGAGCTACGGTGCTCCAGTCCGCCGTAGCCCTCGCCGACCACCATCACCTGAAAGAGATAACGCTCCATCTCCGGCAGTTCGCCGAAGAGGTCGATCTCATATTCGCAGATCTTCTTCAGGTCGGCGGCGATGCGATCCACATCGGCGTAGTGTTTGCCGGTGACACTCACCGCATGGGGCGTGCCACGTGCCTCGAATTCAATCAGCGTGAACTCGCCCATCTCCACCGGGTGGTCGATCAGCTCGTCGTAGTTAGCCGCGCGGTAGCCGCCGAAGCCGTAGAGCGTGGCGCTGTCGGGCGTCAGGGTGGTGGCGACGCGCCAGCTTTTATAGGCCTCACCTTCGGGTGGCATCAACTCGACGGAGCAGGGCTGTTCGTCCTGGGCATGAACTCGTAGAAACAGGCTGGTGCCGTTGAAGTAGGCGTGCTGCTGATCGAAGTGGGCGGTGCGCACCGAGAGGTCCCAGGCGTAGACGCTATAGACAACGGTCAATGACCCATCACACGGCGCCGCGCGCCAGCTCTGCTTGTCCAGCTTCTCCAGGGCGATTTTTTTACCACCACACGCGGCATGAATCTCGACGATATTTTTCGCGAAGTCGCGGATCATGTAGCTGCCGGGGATCCAGGCGGGCAGCGAGAGCCGCTGGCCCTCCGGGTCCGGGTTGGTGATGGTGAGCGTGATCTCGAAAAGATGCCCGGCCGGGTCGGCGGGTAGCACGCGGTAGTGAATGGATTCGGACATGTTAATCAATGCGCTCAACGCGGATCAGGGTGCGGTAACCATCGTGACTTTCCAGTCGGTTGGAGTAGTGACGGCTTCCGTCTTCCATCTCGTCACGTGGCGCGAAGGAGCCGCCCAGCTCCAGCCACTCGCCCAGCGGGCCGCTGATGCGGGTGAGGGTTTCGTGGGTCTCGATGCGCCCGCCCCCCTGACGGTGGGGGCGCTGGATGAAAGGGCGTGCCTCGACCTGCACCCGGCCGTCGCCGAGCAGGCGGGCCCGCACCTCGAAGCCACTGGCGGTGGGTTTGTACTCGATCCCCTGGCCGCCCAGGCCGTTGTTACCGCCGCTCTCGCTCTCGCTCTCGCCCCCGCCACCGGCGGTCGGCACCGGAACCTCCTCGCCCTGGGCGATGGCCACCCAGTGTCCGGATTCGGCGCGTGTGCGCAGGTTGACCTCGCGGGCGTCGTTGGCGGTGGTGATGCGCCGCCGAACCTCGCCGCCGCGGGCCAGGCGCGGGGTCTGACGTACGCTGATGAGCAGCTGCGCCACCGGTTGGTCCAGGGCCTTGATGAGCTCCTGTATCGCCGCCAGGTTCTCCAGATCGCTGCGGATCAGCAGTCGCTGGTTGAGCACGCTGATGCTATCTCCCTCCTGGAGATGGGGGCGGATGGCGGGTAGCAGTTCGTGGGCATCGCGATGTTCCACTGGGATGATTTGCACCATCCGTTCGGCGGCGTGGGCCGTGGCGACGGTGAGGAATAGTAGAGCAAGCAGGATACGCATGGCTTAGATCTGCAGGCGACGCAGCTGGGGGTCAGGCTGCGATCGTTCCCACACCTCGCGGAAGAAGTCGCCCAGGTCGCGTGCCTTGAGGCGGTTGCTGAAGTTGGCCTCGCCCTCGAAGCGATCGTGCAGCGGGCGGTAGAGGTAGCCGATGTCGTCCACCACCATGAATGACTCGTTGTGGTCGTTGTACTCGTCCAGCGGCACGCGGAAGTGGATGGAGGAGGCGAGACGCTGGCCCAGCAGCACCAGCTTGTGTCCCTGTTTCACCACCTTGTTGGAGTCGCGCGTCAGCACACGGATCTCGCTACGACGATGCGCGCGGGCCAGCTCGGAGCAGGCCTCGACGAAGCTGGGGTTGTCGTAGATAAAGTGGTCCAGGTCGTGGCTGAAGATGTAGATGTGGCGTTCGGCCTGGGCGGCCATCGCCAGCGCGGTATCGCGCAATGCATCGCGTGCGTTCAACTCCAGCAGTTTATCGGTTTCGCCCAGTTTCTCTCCGTCGGCCATGTCACGTCCCGTCGTTGGTGGTGTTCGCTGAAAGCATATCACCCGGGCGTGACAGGCGCATGCGCTGGTGGGGGATACCGGCGTCCATGAACACCTCGCCCTCGGCGATGAAGCCGTGGCGCTCATAGAAGGGAATGGCCTGCACCTGGGCGTCCAGCCATGCCGCCTGGCCCAGCTCCTCGCACACCGACTGGGCGGCCTTGAGCAGGGCCGAGCCGACGCCGCGTTGGCGCCAGGGTTCGAGTACCGCCATGCGGCCAATGTGGCCGTCGGCCAGCACGCGGGCGCAGCCGACAGCCACACCATCAAACTCGGCCAGCAGGTGGATCGCCTCGTCGTCCAGACCGTCCCACTCCATCTCCTCGGGGACCTCCTGCTCCTGAATGAAGACCACCCGGCGGATGTGGGCGATGGCCTTGGCGTCATCGGGCCAGCGCCGGCGCTGGATGTGGACCGTCATTCGGGAAAGTAGAGCGCGCCCAGATTGTGCAGGGCGGTGAGCAGATCGGCGAAGCCGGGGGTGCCCAGGTGGGGGAAGAGTGCGTCCAGCTCGAACACCCGGCGGCCCGAGAGCAGCGGCGCGGCGAAGGCCAGGTCGGCGGCCAGGGGGATCTCCTCACCGGCGACGTAGAGGATGCTCTGGCGACCCTGTTCGATATAGGCGAAGCGGGCGTACTCGCTGCGCCACAGCTCGCCGCACTCGTTGAGCATTTCCAGGAATTCGTCGGTGCCGAGTTCGCGCTCCGGCTCGGGGATATAGTGCCCCGGCTTCACGTCGGTGGTGAAGGAGGCGAACCAGCGGTCCAGATCCTCGTCGCTACGTGACAGCGCGGCGCGTATCGCTTCGCGAATCTTCGTCAGCTCGCTGGCGGTGATCAGCCCCGGTTCGTCACGCGCTTCGATTTCCGGGTCGGCGTAGAAGCTTTCGGTATCCATGCGTGAGACCGTATCGGCGCAGTAAGCCGCCGTCAGCTCGGCGACCCCTGGGGCGCGGTAGCCCACCGAGTAGGTGATGGCGTCATCCAGCGAGACGCCGTTGTGCACCACGCCGGGGGGGATGTAGAGGATGTCGCCCTCTTCAAGCACGTATTCCTCTTCGGGCTTGAAGTCCTTGAGGATGCGCACAGGCAGACCTGAGAGCAGTTGCTCCGGTCCACAGTCCTGATAGGACAGCTGCGAGCGCCGCCGCCCCGGCCCCTGGATCAGAAAGACATCGTAGTTATCGGCGTGCGG
>JBFFSW010000200.1:0-3885 GCA_041572195.1 Thiohalomonadaceae bacterium
GCCGTCGAAGCCGTCCATCTCCACCAGCAGCTGGTTGAGCGTCTGCTCGCGCTCGTCGTGGCCGCCGCCTAGGCCGGCACCGCGATGGCGCCCCACGGCGTCGATCTCGTCGATGAAGATGATGCAGGGCGCGTGCTTCTTGGCCTGGTCGAACATGTCGCGGACCCGGGATGCTCCCACGCCCACGAACATCTCGACGAAGTCGGAACCGGAGATGGTGAAGAAGGGCACCTTGGCCTCACCGGCGATGGCCTTGGCCAGCAGGGTCTTACCGGTACCGGGGGAGCCGACCATCAGCACGCCGCGGGGGATCTTGCCGCCGAGCTTCTGGAACTTGCCGGGGTCGCGCAGGAACTCCACCAGCTCGCCGACCTCCTCCTTGGCCTCCTCGACCCCGGCGACGTCGCCGAAGTTGACCTTGACCTGGTCCTCGCCGAGCATGCGCGCCTTGGACTTGCCGAAGGACATGGCCCCCTTGCCGCCGCCGCCGCCCTGCATCTGGCGCATGAAGAAGATCCAGACACCGATCAGCAGCAGCATCGGGAACCAGGAGATGAACACCTGCATCAGCACCGACTGCTGCTCCGGCGGCCTGGCGCTTACCTTGACGCCGCTGCCGAGCAGGTCGTTGATCATGCCCGGGTCGTCCGGGGCGTAGGTGATGAAGCTGGTGTTGTCGCTGCGATAACCGCGGACCATGGGACCGTCGATCACCACCTCGCGCACGCGTCCGGACTTCACGTCGTCGATGAACTGGGAGTACTCGACGGTGTGGCTCGTGCTCTGGCGCGGGCCGAAGTTGTTGAATACGGTCATCAGCACGATGGCGATAATGACCCACAGGGCAATCTGTTTGGCTACGTCGTTCAAGTTCCGCCTCATCTCACGCCCATCGGGGCGCACTTCTCAACAGTTCGGTAAAGTTACACCACAATAAAGTCGCGGGCCAGCAGGTAGATCTCGCGGGAGCGGGATCGGGAGGCCTTGGGCTTGCGCGAGACCACCTTGCCGAAACTGGTACGGCACTCGCGCAGGTAGTCGTCGAAGCCCTCGCCCTGGAACACCTTCACCAGCATAGCGCCGCCGGGGCGGAGCACCTCGCGGGCCAGCTCCAGGGTCAGCTCGGCCAGATACATGGCACGCGGCTGATCCACGCTCTTTACACCTGATGTATTGGGGGCCATATCCGACATTACAAGGTCCACCGGGCGATTATCGATGGCCGCCAGCAGCTCGTGCAGCACCGCCTCCTCACGAAAGTCCCCCTCGAGGATGGTGACATCCCCCAGGGCGTCCATCGGCAGGATATCCAGGGCGATCACCTTGCCCTTGCGCCCCACCGCCTTGGCCGCCAGCTGCGACCAGCCACCGGGGGCGGCGCCCAGGTCCACCACGGTGTAGCCGGGCTTGATGATCTGGTCCTTGTCGTTGATCTCCTCCAGCTTGAACACCGCGCGCGAGCGGTAACCCAGCTGCTGGGCCTTCTTCACGTACTCGTCGTCGAAGTGTTCCTTGAGCCAGCGACCGCTGCTCTTGCTACGCTGCGCCATGCGCCTCTCCTGCTGTATACCCCGCCGCGTATCCCATTGTCGGGCACCCTGTTACACTATGCGCCCCGTGTTACCAGGTCGTTATCGTCGGAGTATCGTATGTCTTTGAGTGAAAAACAAAAACGCCACCTGCGTGGGCTCGGTCACGGGCTCAAGCCGGTGGTCATCGTCGGCGGTGGCGGCCTCAGCGAGGGGGTGTTGGAGGAGCTGGACACCAGCCTGGAGCACCACGAGCTGATGAAGGTGCGGGTCAACGCCGTCGACCGCGAGGATCGCGACGCGATGATCGCCGCCCTCTGCGAGGCCTCGCGCGCCCAGCTGGTGCAGCGCATCGGCCACATCGCCCTGCTCTACCGCCCGGCGCGCCCGCCCAAGCTCAAGATCCCGAAGGCCTAGTCTCCGGACCCCGCCACACCAGCCAGGCCAGCGCCAGGCTGATGATGAGATAGAGGCTGGAGGCCACCCCGTGGAGCATGCCGAAACGGGCGGCGGCCTCCGAGCCCTCGACCAGCCCCGAGGCCTTGAGCGCGGCCATTTGCGGCGTCAGCGCGAACTCATTCAGGGCCACCAGCACCAGTAGCACCGCCAGCAGCATCAGCCGCCGCGGCCGGGCACGATTGAACAGCACCAGCAGCGCGCCGCAACCCAGGCCGATGAGGCTCACCCAGTGGAACATCTCCCCGGCCAGCAGCCCCGCCAACTGGCGGTCGGGCTGGGCGGAGAAGAGCACCGGCGCGGCGATGTAGCCGATGCCCCAGAGGGCCGCGGCCCACAGCGCCGTCAGCAGGCGCTCAAGCGGCACAACCATCAGTCGTAACGAACCTCGACCACCTCGTACTCGCGGTCGCCGCCGGGGGTCTTGACCAGCACCTCGTCGCCCTCCTGCTTGCCGATCAGGGCGCGGGCCACGGGGGAGGTGACGGAGATGCGACCGGCCTTGATGTCGGCCTCGTCCTCGCCGACGATCTGGTAGGTCACCTCGTTGCCATCCTCATCCTCCAGCACCACGGTGGCGGCGAACACCACCTTGCCACCGGCGTTGAGGGTGGAGGGGTCGATGATCTGGGCGGTGGAGAGCTTACCCTCGATCTCCTGGATGCGCCCCTCGATGAAGCCCTGCTGCTCGCGCGCGGCATGGTACTCGGCGTTCTCCTTGAGATCGCCGTGCTCGCGGGCCTCGGCGATGGCCTGGATCACCCGCGGACGGTCCTCACCCTTCAGTTTGTTCAGTTCCTCACGCAGTGCCTCGGCGCCGCGGGAGGTCATCGGCGTTTTTTCCATCAGTTGAGCTCCTCGTGCAGGTCCTGCAGGCGGTTCACGTCCAGCTGGTCGCGACGGTTCATGGCGCGGCAGGCGGCCTCGGCACCAGCGATGGTGGTGTAGTAGGTCACCTTGTGCTGCAGCGCCGAGCGGCGGATGCCGCAGGAGTCGGCGATCGCCTGCTTGCCCTCGGTGGTGTTGACGATGAAGCTGATCTCATCGTTCTTGATCATGTCGACGATGTGCGGGCGGTCCTCGGTCACCTTGTTGACCACCTCGCAGGCCACCCCCGCCTCCTCCAGCACCCTGGCGGTGCCGCGGGTGGCGACCACCTCGAAGCCCAGCTCGTTCAGGCTGCGGGCGACGCGCACCGCGCCCGCCTTGTCGGAGTCACGCACGCTGACGAAGGCGCGGCCGTTGTCGGGCATGGTCACGCCGGCGCCCAGCTGAGCCTTGTGGAAGGCCTCGCCGAAGGTGCGGCCGACGCCCATCACCTCGCCGGTGGACTTCATCTCCGGACCGAGGATGGGGTCCACGCCGGGGAATTTGACGAAGGGGAAGACCGCCTCCTTGACCGAGAAGTAGTCGGGGACGATCTCGTTGGTCGCGCCCTGCTCCACCAGCCCCTTGCCGACCATGCAGCGGGCGGCCACCTTGGCCAGCGGGCGACCGGTGGCCTTGGAGACGAAGGGCACGGTACGCGAGGCGCGCGGGTTGACCTCCAGCACGTAAACCTCGTCGTCCTTGATGGCGAACTGGGTGTTCATCAGGCCGATGACCTTCAGCTCCTTGGCCATCTCGGTCACCTGCTTGCGCAGCTCCTCCTGGATCTCTTCGGAGACACTGTAGGGCGGCAGCGAGCAGGCGGAGTCGCCGGAGTGCACACCCGCCTGTTCGATGTGCTGCATGATGCCGCCGATGAGCACCTTCTCGCCGTCGCAGATGGCATCCACGTCCAGCTCGATGGCGTCATCGAGGAAGCGGTCCAGCAGCACCGGGGATTCGTTGGAGACCTTCACCGCGTCACGCATGTAGGTACGCAGCTCGGACTCGTTGTAGACGATCTCCATGGCGC
>JBFFSW010000201.1:0-3885 GCA_041572195.1 Thiohalomonadaceae bacterium
GGCCCCGGCCACGACATCCCGGCAAAAAAAATATTTGACCGAGCGACGGCGGCTATATAGAATCTCGGCCTTCCTGATTGGGGCGATTAGCTCAGCGGGAGAGCACTGCCTTCACACGGCAGGGGTCACTGGTTCAATCCCAGTATCGCCCACCAATCCCAAAAGGGGCCGACGTTAGCGCGTCGGCCCCTTTTTTATCTACTTGCTTATTATCTAGTCGCCAAAACGGAGCGCAGCAATTTCTTCCGCTTATACTTCAAAAGGTGCTCTCTAAGCTGCTCGCGCACCTCATCCAGCCCTTTCTCATTGGGTGGATGAGAGCCGTCGCAGTAGAGGATGTGAAAACCCAGGGGGGACTCGACGATGCCGCTCAACGCGCCCTCCTCCAGGGTGAAGGCGACCTTATCCAGCTCGGGATAGAGCTGACCCGGCTTGATGCGGCCCAGCCGCCCCCCCTGCATCGCGGTGGGGCATTCCGAGTGACGCATCGCCAGTTCACCGAAGCGCTGTGCATCGCCGCCGCACTCATCGAGCACGGCACGTAACCGCTGCCGCGCCTGCTCGCGAGAGTTGCCGTCGAACTCGTCATTGACCGTTATCAGGATGTGGCGCAGCTCGCGGGTCTCGGGCAGACGGAACTTGTCGATGCGCTCCCGGTAGTAGGCCTCCACCTCATCGTCACTGGGCGGCCGCACCTCGGCCAGCAACACCTCGGTCACCGCCTCCACCTTCAGCTCGTGGCGCAGGGCTTTAGCCAGCCCTTCGGCGTCCAGACCGTTGCGTACCAGGTCTTCGATGAACTCCGCCTCACTCTCATATTGGGCGGTGATGCCCTCGAGCGCTGCCCTTACCGTCGCCTCATCGACCACCACCGAGGCGGCACAGGGTTCGGCCAGGATACGTGCCTGCACCAGCGCCTCGCGCCGCGCCAGATCGGCGACCTCGGCAAGGCACTGCTCATCAAGCTCAGCGGGTGGCCTGGCATAACGCTCCAGGGCGATGCGCAGGCAGGCGTAGGCGCGCTCGTCACTCATCGGGGGCTGGCTCCAGGGCCGATTCGGGGACCAGCAATGTGCGCCCAGGGAAACGGACGTGATAGTGAACCTCGTCGGGGTCGTCGAACAGGGTCTTGATCACCTGCCCCTCGTCGCCGATCTCCACCAGCACCGCCTCGCCATTGCTCAGGCGCTTGGCCGCGCACACTTTTTCGCGAAACTCGAAGCGGCTGCCGCGCCAGGGGGCATCGGCCTCGATCAGCTCCTCCTCGCGACAACCGACCAGACGCCCGGCGTCGAGGAAATCCACCTCGTAGATGATCTGATCCTGCAAAAAGGTGCCGCGACTGCGCACGTAGCCGATACTGCCGCGGCGGATCAGCAGCTCGCCGGTGGCCATGCCGGGGAAGGTGCCGTCGTTGCGCAGGTTGCGGATCACCCGTACCGCCGCGCCGTAATCGTAGTTGGGCGTCACGCTCAGCCCCGCCCGAAGGCCTCGCTGATGCTCATGCGACTCTCGCCGCTGGCGCTCTGGTAGATCTTCAGCACCTTTTCGGTCCTGGCGTCGGAGTCGACGAAGTCCTGGTAGGCGCGGCTGAGATACTGGATGTAGTGGGCGCGCTGCGCCGCCTCCCCCTCGGGCATCCGCGAGGCCGACAGATAATTATGGAAGCGCTGCAGGATGTGCAGACGGTTCACCTGCACCACGCGCTGATCATAGGGGATCTCGAAGTAGTCGAGAAAATCCTCGGCGGAGACCAGCTCCTCCAGGTCATCACGCAGGTCGCTATCGCTCATCGCCCCATTCTCCTGTTCAGTAGTGAGACCGCTCCACCCGGTTCTGGTGGCGGTCGATAATCGCCAGCAGCAGGTCGCTGCCGAGTCGGTCGTTAACGTCCATGTTCTGTACGGTCAGCAGCATCTCCTGCGCCACCTCGCACTCCCCCATGCGCAACTTGATATAGGCGGCCGCCTTTAACGCCAGCAGATAGAAGCGCACCATCCCCAGCGAGCGAGATGCGGCGCGGCTCAGGTAGCTCTCGTCCAGACGACGCCAGTTGTCGGGGAAGCCGAGGCGCCGCGCCGCGGCCTGCATGGTCAGCTCGGCGACGCGTAGCGCCTCGTCGTAACGGTGGCGGTAAAAATAGAAACGGTAGAGCGCCACCAGCACGCTGAGGTTGTCCGGCGCCAGCAGGAAGGCACGCAGCAGCGGCAACTCGGCCCTGCCTTCGCTGTAGCTGGATGAGGCCTGTAGCAGTAGCTCGTTGACCGGCGCGGGTATCTCCTCGTCGAAATAGAGGTCGCCGATGTCGAAGTCGATCAGGTCCATGCTCAGCGCCCTCGTCGGCTGGGATTGCCGTAGCTATCGAAGGTGTCAATCTCGCACAGTCCCGGTACATCGCACTGCTCACAGCCCCCCTGATGCCTTAGCTCTCGCTCCAGGTGGTCGATACGATCCAGCAGACAACTGATGGCGCGGCCCACCGGGTCGGGCACCAGGTGGTGGTCGAGGTCGATGCCGCGACCATCGTCATTGCTGGGCCGGTTGCGCACCACCCGTCCGGGGATGCCGATTACCGTGCGTCCCGCAGGAACGCTCTCCACCACCACCGAGTTGGCGCCTACGCGCACACCGTCACCCAGCTCCAGTGGGCCGAGCACCTTGGCCCCGGCCCCCACCATAACCCCGTTGCCGAGGGTGGGGTGGCGCTTACCGGGATTCCAGCTGGTGCCGCCGAGGGTTACGCCGTGGTAGAGGGTGCAGTCGTCGCCGATGATGGCGGTCTCGCCAATCACCACTCCGGCACCGTGGTCGATGAAGAAGCGGCGGCCGATGCGCGCGCCGGGATGGATATCGACGTTGCTTAGGGTACGCGAGACGAACGAGAAAAAACGCGCGCTGAAACGCCAGTTACGCCGCCACAGGCGATGGGCGATGCGGTGCAGGATGATGGCGTGCACGCCGGGATAGGTGAGCAGCACCTCCAGGCGATTGCGCGCCGCCGGGTCACGCTGGAAGACGCAGCGCACATCCTCGCCCAGCAGCCGCCATAGCGACGGCGCCGGTTCATGCGAGCCGACATCAGGCATGGAAGCTTCCATCGACGGCCCCCTTGAACTGGTAGTAGATCCGCTCCAGCTGAGGCGCGTCGGGCGTATGTTTGGTGCGGCTGACGTAGGCACGGATCATCGGCAGCAGCAGCTCCGCCTCGCCCTGCCCGAGGTCTATGCCGAGGTTGGCGTAGCCCTCGCGCAGTGCGTGACTGCCGGAGTGCTTGCCGATCACCAGGCGGTGGCTGCGGCCGAGCAGCGCCGGGTCCAGCCCCTGGTAGTTGAGCGGGTCCTTGAGCAGGCCGTCGACGTGGATGCCCGACTCATGGGTGAAGACCCCCTCCCCCACCACGCTCTTCTGCCAGGCCGTGGGGCGGCCCGAGGCGGCGGCCACCAGCTCGGAGACGGCGGCGATGGCGGGGGTATCGATACCGATGTCGGAGCCATAAAGCACCCGCAGGGCCAGCACCACCTCCTCCAGCGCGGCGTTGCCGGCGCGCTCGCCCAGGCCGTTGACGGTGGTGTTCACATGAGTGGCCCCGGCGCGAATCGCCGCCAGTGTGTTGGCGGTGGCCAGCCCCAGGTCGTCGTGGGCGTGCATCTCCAGTTCGATGTCCACCGCCGCGCGCAGCATGTGGATGGTCTCGTAGGTGGAGAAGGGGTCGAGGATGCCGACGGTGTCAGCGAAGCGAAAGCGGCGGGCGCCGGCCTCCTCGGCCGCCTCAACCACCCGCAGCAGGAAGTCGATGTCGGCGCGCGAGGCATCCTCGCCGCCGACGCACACCTCCAGACCCATGTCGCGGGCCTCGGCGACGCGGCGGGCGATCTCCGCCAGCAC
>JBFFSW010000202.1:0-3882 GCA_041572195.1 Thiohalomonadaceae bacterium
CCCTCCTCTTCCCTGGAGGAGGTGGTGAAGGGGCACGCCGATATGTTGCGTAATCGCTTGCGGGTCATGGGTGGGCGCGTCCAACCCCTGATTACGGGGTCGTTCGTCCTCAATTGCACTCTGGCGGGCACCATGACCGTCACCATCAACGTCGCGGACCCCAATGTCACTTCGGTCGGCGATTCCATGTCCATCACCTATAGTCAGTGCACGGAGGTTGCTGGCGTGCTGAGCGGCAGCATTTCCATCACCTTCACCGCGGTGAGCGGCAACTTCGACCTCGGCATCGCCCCCTACTCCGGCACCATGGTGATGAGCTACAACAACTATCGCCTTACCGCGGGCGCCGATTATGTGGATATAAATGGTAGCGTGACCCTGAGTGAGAGCGATGACGGCGTGACTCTGCGCGCGGCCATCAGCGGCAGCTCTTTGACCATGAGCAGCTTCGTCGCCGGGCAGCTGAGCAGCCTGACGCTGAGCAGCTACTCGCTGAGCAGCTCGTATGACTGGTTCACGGGGGAGACCACCTCCAGCATGAACTACACCGTCAGTGCCGCGGCTCTTGGTGGGACCATCTCCGTAGCGACCCCGCAGGCGTTCAAAACCACCTTTGGGGCCACTTATCCCTACCAGGGGGTGATGGTGGTAACCGGTGCCAACAACAGCAAGGTGAAAGTGACTGCTCTCAATTCGGTCGATGTGCAGATCGAGGGGGACTTCGACGGAGATGACCTTTACGAATATTTTGCAGTGACCACCTGGGCCGCACTGTAAGACGGTAGGGCTGAAGTGAAAAACGCGGGCTTCGGCCCGCGTTTTTTTATGTCAGCGATTTGAGCAACCGGCCGATGGGCGCCGGGATCCCCGCCGCCAGCCAGGCCTCGGGGCTATCCCAGCGTTGTTCCCGGTCGCTGACCTGGGCCGCCTCGCCCTCGACCAGCCACGGCCGAACATGCAGACGAAAGTGGCTGAAGGTGTGGCTGAAGGGTTCCAGGGGTTGGTGCCCGTCCTCCGGTTCGTCGCGCTCGGGCAGGCTCCAGAGCCCGCCCCAGATGCCGCTGGGGGGGCGCCGCTCCATGAGGATGCGCCCGACATCATCGCGCTGGATCAGCATGTGAATGTGGCGCTCGGGCAGGCTCTTGCGCGGTTTCGGCTCGGGGAAGTCGGTCACCGCATCCAGGGTCAGGGCGGCGCAGCCTTCGCTCACGGGGCAGACTCCGCACTCGGGGCGGCGGCGGCAGAGCAGCGCCCCCAGGTCCATGATCGCCTGGGTGTAGTCGGCGCAGCGCTCACCGGGCATGTGCGCCTCGGCGTGGGCCCAGAGCCGTTTTTGCACCGTCGTCCCGCCCGGCCAGCCGGGTTCGGCGTGGTAGCGGGAGAGCACGCGTTTGACGTTGCCATCGAGGATGGCCAGGCAGCGGCCGTGGGCCTGGGCGAGGATGGCGTGGGCGGTGGAGCGGCCGATGCCGGGCAGGGCGATGAGCGCCTCGGCATCGTCGGGCAGGGCGCCGTGTGCCTCCAGGGCCTGGCGTGCCGCGGCGTGCAGGTTGCGGGCGCGGGAGTAGTAGCCCAGGCCGCTCCAGTGGGCCAGCACCGTCTCCTGATCGGCCTCGGCCAGCGACTCCAGCTCGGGGAAGCGCTCCATGAAGCGCTCGAAGTAGGGAATCACCGTCGCCACCTGGGTCTGCTGTAGCATGATCTCCGAGACCCATACCCGGTAGGGGGTGCGCTCACGTTGCCACGGCAGCTCCTTGCGGCCGTGCTGGTCATACCAGGCGAGCAGCCGCTCGGCGAAATCCCCCCCTTCGCTCACCGCCCGAACAGCCCCTTGAGCTGGTCGCCCAGCTGCCTCTGGACCTCCTCCTTGACCCGCTCCTCGGCCTTCTCCTTCTCCTTCTCCACCCGCTGGCGTAGCTCGCGTTTGGCGACCTGCTCGACCACCGAGCCGTAATCGGGCTGCACTTTGGGCTTGCTGTAGGTCCCCTCGATATCGACGGGGATGTCGATATCGCGGAAGTCGTGCATGCTGAAGGTTCCCGCGCTTTCCGGCACCAGGCGCACCTTCACCTCATAGTCGATGCTCTCGTCGACCAGGTAGGTATGGCCGTGGCCGCTCAGGCGCAGCATGGGCGAGATGCCGCGCAGGTCCTGATTGACGACGCGACCCTTATTGATGGTGAGCGAGGCGCTGAGGTTGGTGTAGTCGCTCTCCAGGTTCTCCTTGGGCGGCGCGGGCAACTTCTTGTAGCGGGCGTAGAGCTCGCGAATGGCCTGGCCCAGATTGACTCCCTTGACCATGCCCCGGTCCAGCTTGACGCTGGCGCTGCCGCCAAGGCTGCGGCGGATGGCGTCGAGCTCCAGCCCGGCGCCCTTGAGCTTGGCCTCGGCGGTGGCGATCCCCTCCACCAGTGGCTCGCCGCTCATGTCGGTGAAGAGCTTGCCGAGATTGACCGTGGTGACGGCGGTGTCGGTGGCGAAGCTGGGCTGCTTGCCGCGCACATCGAAGCGGCTCTCGCCCTTGATGGCGCCGTCGTAGAGCTTGAGCGAGAAGGGCTTGAGCTGGAACAGCCCGCCGCTGGCCTTGAGGGTGGTGTTGATCGCGCTCATGCGCAGCTTGACCGCCTTCAGCGAGCCGACCGTCAGGGTGCCGTCGATATCCAGTGAACGCAGCAACTCCAGCGGCAGTTGCGGCGCCGCCGCCGCGCCGCCAGTGGCGACCGTCGCGGCGGCGGCGGCCTTCTCCTCCTCCGTGCTCTGCGGCGGCAGGTAGCGGTCCAGGTCGATACCGTCGAGACTCAGGCGGTAGCGGATCAGCGGGGCGTCGAAGCGGGCCAGCGAGGCGTTGCCACTGAGTTGGCTATCGTCCAGTTTGAGCTTGATGTCGCTCAAGGCCAGCCTCTCCATCGAGGCGTCGAGGCCGAAGGCGAGCTGAGTATGGGTCAGCGCCTTGGCGTCGGCCATCTCCGGCAGGGCGATGCCCAGTTCGGCGAGCAGCTTGCGCGGCGAGAAGGGCTTGATGGCAAGCGAGCCGCTGGCCTTGGGTGATTCCATCAGTCTGGTCGCCTTGAGCTGGGTTTCCAGGTCCAGGCCGACGGCCTGGAGGCGCAGCTTGTCGATGGCGGCGGTCTGCTTCTCCAGGTCCAGCTGGAAGCCGCTCTCGAGGCGGGCGCCGTTGAGGGCCGCCGTCTTGAAGCCGGGGGGCAGGGCCTCGGCGAGGGGGGCGAGCAGGCGCGCGGCATCCTCCAGCGTCAGCTCGATGCGGCCGTCGATGTCACTGCCTTTGATGGCGGCGTTACCTTCCAGCAGGGCACCGTTGGCTTTGAGGGCGAGCTCGTCGAGCTGGATGTGGTTGGCATTCAGGTCGACCGCCACATCCCCCTTCAGTTCGGTGTTGAGGGCCCCGCCCGGCAGCACGGCGCCGTTGAGGTCACCCTTGAAGCTCAGCCCGCGTACGCGGTAGATGCCCTTCTCCGGGTCGAGGTTGAGCTGGCCTTCGAGGCTGACCCGTCCGCCGACCTCCGGGGCGCCGTTGACCAGCTGCATGCTCAGCTCCAGGGGGAAGTCGCTGCCGATGGCGATGGCGCCGCTCTCCAGGGTGAGTTCCTTGATCTCGCTGCGTTGGCCGCTCTGGCGGTCATCCCACACTACCCGCGCGTCGCTGAGGGTCAGCCCCTCCACCGCCAGCGCGGCCGGCAGCGGTGCGTCGTCGGGGTGTGTTTCGCGCTCACCCTCGGTTTCGGCCCTGGACTCGGCCCTGGACTCGGCCTGAGTGGCTGGCTTTGCCAGGTCCTCCCAGTTGCCGCGCCCGTTGGCGTCGCGGGCCAGATTCAGGCTCAGGCCGTCGAGCAGTACCCGGCCGATGCGCACCTCGCGCTTGAG
>JBFFSW010000203.1:0-3841 GCA_041572195.1 Thiohalomonadaceae bacterium
AGGCGGCGCAGCGGCTGCCCCTCGCGACCGACATCACCGCTCACCTCACCCTCGAGCCGCCACACATCCAGGCTCACCAGCTTGTCGCCGTAGTCGTGATCGATGCGGATCAGCGGGCGCAGGGCATCGATGCGGATCTCCAGCTCTTCACCCAGCTCGCGGCGCAGCCCCGCCTCGGGGTCCTCGCCCGCCTCCAGCTTGCCGCCGGGAAACTCCCACAGGCCGCCCTGGTGCTTCTCCTCCGGGCGTTGGGCGACAACGATGCGCCCGTCCGCCTCGACGATGAGCGCGGCGACGATCCGCTCGGCCCCGCTCATGAGCGGTACTCGGCGTTAATGCGCACGTACTCGTGTGAGAGGTCGGAGGTCCAGACCCGCTCGCGGGCCTCGCCGCGGGCCAGGTCGATGGCGATGGTGATCTCCTCGCGGTTCATCACCACCTGACCCGCCTCCTCGGCGTAACCGGGGTCGCGGCCACCGTTGGAGACGATGCGCGCCTCGTCCAGGTCGATGGTGATGGCCTCCAGGTCCATCTCCGCCACCCCGGCGCGACCAACGGCGGCGAGGATTCGCCCCCAGTTGGGGTCGGAGGCGAAGAAGGCGGTCTTCACCAGCGGTGAGTGGGCCACGGTGTAGGCCACCGCCAGGCACTCATCGCTGTCACGGCCACCGCGCACGTCGATGGTGATGAACTTGCTCGCCCCCTCGCCGTCGCGAATGATGAGCTGCGCCAGCTCGCGCAGCACCCCATCCAGCGCCTCACGGAAGGCCTCCAGCTCCTCCCCCTGGGGGGCGATGCCGGAGGCGCCGGTGGCGATGAGCACGCAGGCGTCGTTGGTGGAGGTGTCGCCATCGACGGTGATGCGGTTGAAGGAGCCGTTGACCGCACGGCGCAGGGAGGCATCGAGCGCGGCCTCGTCCAGCTCGGCATCGGTGGCGATGTAGGCGAGCATGGTGGCCATATCGGGGCGGATCATCCCCGAGCCCTTGGCGATGCCGGTGATGGTCACCTCGCCCGCGGCCAGTTGCAGTTTGACCGAGGCCCCCTTGGGCACGGTGTCGGTGGTGAGGATGCCGTGGGCGGCCTGCTCCCAGCCGTTCTCATCCAGCGCCGCCAGGGCCTCGGGAAGGGCGGCGGTGATCTTCTCCACCGGCAGTGGCTCGCCGATGACGCCGGTGGAGAAGGGCAGCACCTGCCCCTCGCCGCAGTCCGCCAGCTCGGCCAGGGCGGCGCAGCAACGGTGGGCGTCGCTCAACCCCCGCGCGCCGGTACCGGCGTTGGCGTTGCCGGTATTGACCAGCAGATAACGCGGCGCGGCTTGATTCAGGTGCTCGCGCGCCACCACCACCGGCGCGGCGCAGAAGGCGTTGCGGGTGAAGACCGCCGCCGCGCGGCTGCCCTCTGCGGGCGCCATCACCACTACGTCACGGCGGCCCGGCTTCTTGATACCGGCCGAGGCGGTGCCCAGGCGGAAGCCGGCCACCGGAAACATTTCGGGAAACCCCTGATAACCCACGGGCATGGCGTAACCTCTAGCTCAATTTACCGCAACACTGTTTGTACTTCTTACCGGAACCGCAGGGGCAGGGCTCGTTGCGTCCCACCTTGCGCCCGTCGCGCACGAAGGTCTCGGCGGCCTCTTCGGCGGCCACCTCGGCGGCCTCGTCGGCCAGCCCCGGGGCCGCCTCGTGCTGGAACTCCATCGGCTCGGTGCGACGACGCTGCTCCTCGACCGCGGCCACGTCCTCCTCGGCACGCACCTGCACCTTGGAGAGTACACCGATCACATCCTCCTTGACCCGATCCAGCAACTGGGTGAAGAGCTCGAAGGCCTCGCGCTTGTACTCCTGCTTGGGGTTCTTCTGCGCGTAACCGCGCAGACCGATGCCCTGGCGCAGGTAGTCCATGGCCGCCAGATGCTCCTTCCACAGGCCATCGAGCACCTGCAGGAAGACCGCCTTCTCGAAGTGGCGCATCACCGCCTCGCCCGCCCGCTGCTCCTTGAGTCGGTAGGCCTCCTCGATCTCGTTGAGGATGCGCCCGCGCAGCAGCTCCTCGTGCAGCTTGTCGTCCTCGTCCAGCCACTGACGGATTGGCAACTCGATGCCGAAGTGGCCCTGGATGCCCTCCTCCAGGCCCTGGATATCCCACTGCTCCTCCAGCGACTGCGGCGGGATATAGCCACTGATGAAGTTCTCCACCACGTCGGCACGGATGTCGGCGATCATGCCGGAGATATCCTCCTCGGCCATCACCTCGCCGCGCTGCTCATAGACCACCTTGCGCTGGTCGTTGGCGACATCGTCGTACTCCAGCAGCTGCTTGCGGATATCGAAGTTGTGGCCTTCGACCTTGCGCTGGGCGTTCTCGATGGCACGCGAGACCCAGGGATGCTCAATGGACTCGCCGTGCTCCATGCCCAGCTTCTGCATCAGCATGCCCACCCGCTCGGAGGCGAAGATGCGCATCAGGCTGTCCTCCAGCGAGAGGTAGAAGCGCGAGGAGCCGGGGTCGCCCTGACGGCCGGAGCGGCCGCGCAGCTGGTTGTCGATGCGGCGGGATTCGTGGCGCTCGGTGCCGATGATGTGCAGGCCGCCCGCCTCCAGCACCTGCTGATGGCGCACGCTCCACTCCTCGCGCAGCTTGCTCACCTCGGCCTCGCCGGGCTCCTCGCCCAAGGCCTTGATCTCCACATCCAGATTGCCGCCGAGGACGATGTCGGTGCCGCGGCCGGCCATATTGGTGGCGATGGTGACCGCGCCGGGCAGACCCGCCTCGGCGACGATCTGCGCCTCGCGCTCATGCTGCTTAGCGTTGAGCACCTCGTGCTTGATCCCCAGCTTTTCCAGCTTGCCCGAGAGCAGTTCGGAGATCTCGATGGAGGTGGTGCCCACCAGCACCGGTTGCTTGCGCGCCTGACAGTCGCGGATGTCCTCGATGATGGCGTCGTACTTCTCCTCGGCGCTGAGGTAGACCTTGTCGCCCAGGTCATCGCGCACCATCGGCCGGTGCGTGGGGATCACCACCACCTCCAGGCCGTAGATGGACTGGAACTCGTAGGCCTCGGTGTCGGCGGTGCCGGTCATGCCCGAGAGCTTGTCGTAGATGCGGAAGTAGTTCTGAAAGGTGATCGAGGCCAGGGTCTGGTTCTCGTTCTGGATCTTCACCCCTTCCTTGGCCTCCACCGCCTGGTGCAGGCCGTCGGACCAGCGGCGGCCGGGCATGGTGCGCCCGGTGAACTCGTCGACGATGACGATCTGGCCGTTGCTGACGATGTAGTGGACGTTCTTCTGGTAGACCGCGTGCGCGCGCAGGGCGGCGTTGACGTGGTGCATGAGGATGATGTTGGCCGAGTCGTAGAGACTCTCACCCTCGCCCAGCAGCCCCTCGGCGCTCAGCAGGTCCTCGACGTGGGCGTGGCCGTTCTCGGTCATGTAGACCTGGCGGGCCTTCTCGTCCACCCAGTAGTCGCCGGGCTCGGCCCCCTCCTCCAGCTCCTCGCCCGCCTGGCGCGTGAGCTTGGGCACCAGGGCGTTGATGCGACGGTAGTTCTCGGAGCTGTCCTCGGCCGGGCCGGAGATGATCAGCGGGGTGCGGGCCTCGTCGATGAGGATGGAGTCCACCTCGTCGACCACCGCGAAGGCGTGATCGCGCTGCACCTTCTCCTCGATGGAGAAGGCCATGTTGTCGCGCAGGTAGTCGAAGCCGAACTCGTTGTTGGTGCCGTAGGTGATATCGCAGTCGTAGGCCTGCTTGCGCGAGACCTTGCGCAGGTGCTGGTAACCTCCCTCGCTGCCGCTGTATTCCGGGTCGAACAGGAACGAAGCCTCGTCCGGCCCCA
>JBFFSW010000204.1:0-3839 GCA_041572195.1 Thiohalomonadaceae bacterium
CGAGCTGAATCCTTCGCCCTTCTGTATGCTCGACGAGGTCGACGCGCCGCTGGATGAGGCCAACGTCGGTCGCTTCTGCCGCATGGTCAAGGAGATGTCCGAACAGGTGCAGTTCATCTTCATCACCCACAACAAGGCGACCATGGAGCTCTCCACCACCCTCACCGGCGTCACCATGCACGAGGCGGGCGTCTCGCGCATCGTCGCCGTGGACGTGGACGAGGCAGTGGAACTGGCCGCGGTCTAGGGGCGTTTATTTCGTGGATACCCTGCGCATCGCCCTGATCGTTGGCGGCCTGCTGCTGCTCGTGCTGATCCTCCTCTGGGACCAGGCCCGCCGCCGCGCCGCCGACCGGCGCCGCCGCGCCGAGCGCGAACTGGCCGAGTTGGAGGGAGCCCACGGCAGCGACACCACCGATGAACTGCTTGATGGCGAGTGGAGCGTCGGTCCGGTGCGGGTCAATGGTGACGTCGATGAGGCGATTGAGGCGGTCGACGCCATGGGCGCGATCAACAGTGTCAAACAGGACGCGGAAGAGCTGTTCGAACCGGAGCCGCTTCCCGAACCTCAGCCCGAACCTGAACCCGAGCCGCAGCCTGAACCTCAGCCTGAACCGCAACCCGTAGCCGAAGAAAACAAAGAGCATGTGTTGATCCTCACCCTGCTGGCCGCCGAGGGCGAACGCCTTCACGGTCCGGCGCTGCTGCGCGCCTTTGCCGCCCAGCGCCTGGAGCTGGGGGAGGGTGGACTCTTCCACCGCTGCATCGACGCCCAGCCGCTCTACTCGGTGGCCAACATCCTCGAACCCGGCCACTTCAACGCCGACAAGATGGAGCGCTTCAGCACCCCCGGCCTGCTGCTATTCCTGCAACTGCCCGGCCCGCTGGGCGCCGCGCGCGCGGTGGACGAGTTCTTCGACGACGCCCGCGCCCTGGCCAAGACCCTGAAGGCGCGGCTCGCCGATCAGGGGCGGCAGGTGATTGATGAGGCGGGGTTGAATCTCATGCGCGAAAAGCTGCTTGGGTAAAACATGAACGACCTCTTCGAGCAGCAGGAGTTGGAGGAGCGCGCCGCCGAACTGCGTGAGTTGCTGCGCTACCACAACTACCGCTACTACGAGCTGGATGATCCTCAGGTCCCCGACGCCGAGTACGACCGGCTGTTCCGCGAATTGCAGGTCATCGAGAGCGAGCACCCGGAGCTGTTGGTCGCCGACTCGCCGACACAGATGGTCGGCGGCGGGGTGTCGAAGAAGTTCGCCGAGGTGGTGCACGCCATCCCCATGCTCTCGCTGGGCAACGCCTTCAGCGATGAGGAGCTGAAGGATTTCGACCGTCGTGTGCGCGAGGGGCTGGGGGTCGGTGGGCCGGTCACCTACTGCGCCGAACCCAAGCTCGACGGCCTCGCCATCAGCATTCGTTACGAGCACGGCCTGCTGGTGCAAGCCGCTACCCGTGGTGACGGCACCACCGGCGAGGACGTGACCCACAACGTGCTGACCATCGGCGACATCCCCCAGCGCCTAAGCGGCGAAAATATTCCAAAGATTCTCGAGGTGCGCGGCGAGGTGTTCATGCCGCGCGCGGGCTTCGACGCGATCAACGAAAAACAGCTGGCCGCCGGGGAGAAACCCTTCGCCAATCCACGCAACGCCGCCGCCGGTTCGCTACGTCAACTTGACCCGAAGATTGCCGCGCAGCGACCGCTCTCCATGTTCTGTTACGGCGTCGGCGTGATCGAAGGTTTCGACAAGCCGGACAATTACAGCGATATGATCCGTCAGCTGGGTGAGTGGGGCCTGAAGCTCTGCCCCGAGATGGCGGAAGTCGACGGCGCCGACGGTTGCCTGGAGTATTACCGTCGTATCGGTGAAAAACGCGACAGCCTTCCCTACGACATCGACGGCGTGGTCTACAAGGTCAACGCCTATAATTTGCAGGAAAAACTCGGCTTCATCGCCCGCGCCCCGCGCTGGGCCATCGCCCACAAATTTCCCGCCCAGGAGCAGGTCACCACCCTTAACGACGTGGAGTGGCAGGTGGGCCGCACCGGCGTACTCACCCCTGTGGCCAAGCTGGAACCGGTGCATGTGGCGGGGGTGACGGTGAGTAATGCGACCTTGCATAACGCCGATGAGATCGCCCGTCTCAATGTACGTATCGGCGATCGGGTCAGCGTGCGCCGCGCCGGTGATGTCATCCCGCAGGTGACCGGCGTAGTGGAAAGTGCCGGTGATGGTCGCGAGATTATTGTCCCTGCACACTGCCCGGTGTGTAACTCCGAGGTGGTGCGCGATGAGGACGAGGCGGCCTATCGCTGTACCGGCGGCCTTATCTGTCCCGCGCAGTTAAAAGAGGGCATCAAGCACTTCGTCTCCCGCCGCGCCATGGACATCGATGGCCTGGGTGACAAGCTGGTGGAGCACCTGGTCGACAACGATTTGATCCACGATGTCGCTGGGCTCTATGAGCTGAATTTCTCCGAGCTGCGCGTCGAGGGGATGGTCAAGGAGAAGACCGCTCTGGCCCTGGCCGAGGCGGTGGAGAAGAGCAAGTCCACCACCCTTGGTCGTTTTCTCTTCGCCCTTGGTATTCCCGACGTAGGTGAGGTGACGGCGAAGGATTTGGCCGAGGCGGGGTGTTTTGGTGGTGAGTTGGAGCGGATCATGGCCGCGCGGTATGACGACTTTATTCAGTCGCGTGGAGTCGTTGGCGTGGGTGAGGTGAAGGGTAGGGCCATCGCCCAATTCTTCGCTGATTTTGAAGGTGATGTTTCCGCGATCAGCGATCCGAAACTTTTCCTGCGACGTATTAACGGCGTCAGTGAAAATCTCGCCTCGGTATTGTTGAGTCACTTCGGTTCACTCTCGGCCATCGCCGAGGCCGGTGAAGAAAATCTCATTAACAAGACCTCCACCACCATCCCCGGCATCGGCGAAAACATCGCCCACCAGATCGTCGCTTTCTTCGCCGAGGCCCGTAACCGTGAGGTGATCGCGCGCCTGCAAAAGGCCGGTGTGCATTGGCCTGCGCTGGAGAAACAGGATGCGACTGCCCAGCCTTTGGCGGGCAAGAGCATCGTCCTCACCGGCACCCTCTCGGCCATGGGCCGCAACGAGGCCAAGGATAAGTTGCAGGCGCTGGGGGCCAAGGTGAGCGGCAGCGTGTCAAAGAACACCGACCTGCTGATCGCCGGAGAGAAGGCCGGTTCCAAACTGAAAAAGGCGCAGGAGCTGGGTGTTGAGATCATGGACGAGGAGGGGATGCTGGCCCTCTTCAATGAGCACGGGGTATAGACGATGAAGGTACTCATCACCGGCGCCAACGGTCAGGTCGGCTGGGAGCTGCAACGCAGCGCCCCGAATGGCGCCGAGCTTCTGCCCCTGGGTTCCAGGGAGCTGGACGTAAGTGACGCGGCTTCAGTGGATGCAACCATCGGCGAATTCCAGCCCGATCTCATCATCAACGCCGCCGCCTATACCGCGGTGGACAGGGCCGAGGCGGACCGCGAGGCGGCCTATGCGGTCAACGCCCACGGTGCGGGCAATCTTGCGCGCGCGGCCAAAGCCCACGGCGCTCGGCTCATCCACCTCTCCACCGACTTCGTCTTTAACGGCGAAAAGCCCACCCCCTATCTGCCGGAGGATGCGGTCGCGCCGCTGGGTGTCTACGGCGCCAGCAAACAGGCGGGGGATGAGCAGGTGCTGGCCTCCGGCGCCGATGCGCTGATTTTTCGTACCGCCTGGGTCTACTCCAGCCACGGCAACAACTTCGTCAAGACCATGCTGCGGCTGATGGGCGAGCGCGAGCAGCTAGGCATCGTCGTCGACCAGCTCGGC
>JBFFSW010000205.1:0-3832 GCA_041572195.1 Thiohalomonadaceae bacterium
GACGAGACAAGCCTCAGTGAGCTCTTCGCCCTGCTGGTGCTGGCCCACTACCGCACCCGCCCCACCGACCTGCGCCAGTTACTCGATGGTCCCAACCTCAGTGTGCGCGTGCTGCGCTATCGGGGGCGCATCGCCGCCTGCCTGCTCAGCGCCCGCGAAGGGGGCTTCGATGAGGCGTTGGCCGGGGCCATCTACCGCGGCAAGCGCCGCCCCCGCGGCCACCTGCTGCCACAGTCGCTGGCAGTGCACGCCGGCTTCATCGAGGCGCCGCAGCTGCGCGGCGAGCGGGTGATCCGCATCGCCGTGCATCCGGTCTTGCAAGGACGTGGGCTGGGGCGCCGCCTGGTGCGCCAGCTGGAGACGGAGGCGCGCGCCGAGGGGCTTGATTTCGTCGGCGCTGCCTTTGGTGGTGAGCCGGGGCTGCTGGCCTTCTGGCGACGACTCGACTGGCAGCTGCTGCGCGTGGGCCTGAGTCGCGAGACCGGCAGCGGCGCCCACCCATTGCTGATGCTCTCGCCGCAAAGCCCGGCGGCAGAGTCACTCGCTACGGAGGCGGTCAGTCGCCTGCGCTACGCCCTGCCGCTGCAGCTGGGCGACCCGCTGCGAGAGATGGAGCCCGCCATGGCTGCGGCACTAACGGCAGCACTGCATGACGATACGGCTCCCGCCCCAGAGCCCGGGCTGGACGGGCGCGACTGGGCTGACCTGGAGAGCTTCGTCCACGGTCACCGAGACTACGGCAACGTACTGGGTGCGATCTGGAAACTGCTTCACCTGTGTGAGGTGGAGGACGAAGAGGCCCGCGCCCTGCTCGAGGCCAAGGTGTTCCAGCGCCGTGACTGGAGCGAGGTGGTCGCCAGCTTCAAGCTGCAGGGCCGCCGCCAGGCACAGGAGGCACTGCGAGCAGCGCTGCGGCCGCTGCTATCGTCGGCCATGCGCCCCTAACCTGATCTGATCGACGAAGGGAGACAGGGTATACTGCAGGCTCTTCCCCGTGCCGCCAGTCGAACGTCCATCAGCGCACCATGAGCATACCTGTAATCATCTGCGACGACTCCAGCTTCGCACGTAAACAAATTTCCCAGGCCCTGCCCCGTGGCTGGGACATCGAGGTCACCTTTGCCGGCAACGGCCGCGAGGGGATCGCTGCGCTGGAGGCCGGCCAGGGTGACATCCTCTTCCTCGACTTGACCATGCCCGAGGTGGACGGCTTCGATGTGCTTGAGTATATCCGCGCCCACGACATCAACACCCTGCCCATCGTCGTCTCCGGTGACATACAGCCCGAGAGCCGGGCACGGGTGATGGGCCTGGGGGCGGTGGCCTTTATCAACAAGCCGGTGGATGCCAGCCAGCTGTGCTCGGTGCTCGAGGAGTACGGCGTACTGGGTGTGCTGGATGCCGCCATCGCGCCGCCCGAGGTGCAGGTCGGCTTCCACGACTGGCTGCAGGAGATCGCCAACGTCGCCATGGGCCGCGCCGCCGACCTGCTCACCCACCTCATCGATGACCCGGTGGAGCTCACCATTCCGCGAGTGTTTGCCATGGACAGTGAAGCCGTGAACAGCGCCCTCGCCGGGGCCAACGGCCACGGCATCGTCAGTGTCATTCAGGGATTTATCGGCTCTGGTGTCGCCGGAGAGGCGCTACTGCAGCTCGATGAGCAGTATCTGGATGCGGCGGCGGCGCTAATGAAGAGTCGCGAGGAGGAGGGTGATGCCAAACTGGGCGCGCTGGTCGACATCACCAACGTACTGCTCGGCGCCTTCCTGCGCGGTATTGCCGATCAGCTACACATGCACTTCAGCCTCGGCCACCCTCGCGCCCGACTGCATGGCGAGGGGCTGCCGCTAAAGGCGCGTAGCGACACCAGCGAACTGCTGTGCATCGAATTGAGTTATCTCATTGGCGATCAGCGACTGCGCTGTGAACAGCGGGTGATGATCAGCGCGGCATCCATCGCGGCGCTTAAAGAGCGCGCCGAGCTGGCCATGGATATCGAAGCATGAGCGATTTTGACGACATCAATGAACTGCACTGGCTGCTCGGCGTTATTCAGAACGTCGACGTCGGTATCGTCGTGCTGGACCGCAACTACCGGGTAAAACTGTGGAACGGCTTCATGGAGAACCACAGCGCCCTCACCCCCTCGCAGGTGGTCGGCTATGACCTGTTCGTCAGGTTCCCGGAGCTGGATGCCGGCTGGCTACGCCGCCGCGCCGAGTCGGTCTTCCTGCTCGGCCACACCGTTTTCAGCACCTGGCAGCAGCGCCCCTACCTGTTCCGTTTTAACAGCTACCGCCCCATCACCGGCGCCAGCGAGTGGATGTTCCAGAACATCACCCTGTTTCCGCTGCATTCGGTCAGTGGCCAGGTGGAGCATGTCTGCCTGGTCATCTACGACGTCACCGAGAGTGCCCAGGACGAACAGGCCCTGGCCGATGCCAACCGCGAGCTCGATCGCCTTGGCCGCACCGATGGTCTCACCGGCCTCTACAATCGCCGCGCCTGGGAGGAGCTGCTCTCGGCGGAGTTCAAGCGTGAGCAGCGCAAGGGCGAGACCTCGGTGCTGGCACTGTTCGACATCGATCACTTCAAGCGCATTAACGACAACTACGGTCATCCGGCCGGCGACGAAGTGATCCGCCGGGTCGCCGAACTGGCCGTGCAGTGCAAGCGCGAGTCCGACATCACCGGCCGCTACGGCGGTGAGGAGTTCGGGATCATCCTAGTCGACACCGACCTGGAGGGCGCCACGCGCTACGCCGAGCGTCTGCGCCGGGCCGTAGAGTCGTGCGTGGTCGAGTACGACGGTAATGCCATCCGCTTCACCATCAGCATCGGTATGGCCATCAACGTACCGCAGCAGGATAGTCACATGCAGTGGCTGGAACAGGCCGACCAGGCGCTTTATCAATCCAAACAGGGCGGCCGCAACCGGACCTCCCTCTTCCGCGCATAGCTGGCCCGTGGCGGTCCTCTGGCAACAGCGATCCGACGATACCCTCTACGAGGTTCGCTCTGCCGGCGCTACACGCCGGCTCTATGAAAACGGCATCCTCCACACACAGTACAACCCCAACAAAGTCCTCACCGGCAGCGTCTGGGACCTGCTGAGCCTGCCGGCCTTCTTTTTCGACACGCCCCCGCGACGGGTGCTGGTCCTGGGGGTGGGCGGCGGCGCAGTGATCCGCCAGCTGCAGCACTTCTTCCCCGGCATCCACATCGACGCAGTAGAACTGAATCCGCTCTATATCGAACTGGGAAAAAGGTACTTCGGTCTCGGCGGCAAGCAGCTGCACCTGCACCTGAACGATGCGGTGAACTGGCTGCATGAGTATGAGGGGGAGCGCTTCGACCTCATCATTGATGACCTTTTCGCCGAGGTGGCAGGCCAGCCACAACGGGCGGTGGCCCTGGATGGAGGGTGGTTCAAAACCCTGATCAAACAGCTCGCCCCCCGCGGCGCCCTGGTGGCCAACTGCACCGATGCCGGTGAGCTGCGCGCCTGCGCCTGGTTCAGCCACAAAAGCCTGCGCCGTCCGATTAAATCCGCCTTTCGTCTGATGCACCCGCGCTGCGAAAACGCCGTCGGTGTATTCCTCAAATTTCCCGCCCACAGCTCGGTGCTGCTCGGCCGTCACTCGGGACAGCTGCAGTACACCATCCGCAAACTGCTCACACCAGCAACAGCGTGATGGTCTCCAGCATCGGTTCGTGATCGCTGTAATCGATGGCGATGGGCCAGCGCTGCGAGCCACGCTCCAGGATTAACGAGGGGAAGCTGTCGGCATGAAGCTCTCGACAGCGGACGATCTCCGCCTGTAGCTGC
>JBFFSW010000206.1:0-3809 GCA_041572195.1 Thiohalomonadaceae bacterium
GACCACCATCATCGCCTTCGTCGAGGACCCGGACGGTTATCCCATCGAGTTGATCGGCGCCAGGACGTAGGCACGGTTTTTGGGCTGGCGGCAGATGGCGCGCTGCTCGTTGCGAGCAAGCATCACCGTAGGCGGCAGGCCGTAGCCGCCCGCCTGGCAGTAGGGCAGGGCGATCTGGGTCGGCGCGACATCACCCGTGGTCAGGCTAAGGCCGAGGAGTAGGGTGCTGAACATGGCGGACCCCTCCTGTTACTTGAGTGCTTAACTCAAGTATAGACCCTATTTTTCTACACGGATTGGATGCAGGCCAGATAGGCTCGCTCATCCGGCTCGCGGCCGCTCTGTTGTGCCTCCCACATCGCCCTTCCCAGGCACTCCATCATCCGGTGTTCGACGGCGTGGGCGTCGCCCAGCCTCATCATCAGCCCCTGGTAGGCGGCGCGCAGCCCGGCGGGGCGGTCGGTGGAGAGCTGCTCGAGGATGGCGATGTGCATGCCCATGTGCAGGAAGGGGTTGGAGTCGGCGGAGTCGGCGTGCCACTCGCCGCCGAGGGCGGCATCCTCATCACTCAGCAGGCCGTGGTATTCGGGGTGCTGCTCGATCACCCCAGCCACCTGCGCCTCCAGCCCCTCCAGGCTCTCGCCGCGCCGGCGTTTGGCCCAGGTGGTGACGTAGAAGCGGCGCAGCTCGTCGCGGTTTTGTCCGAAGAGCATCAGTCGATCACCTTCTGTTTGTACTCACACAGGTCCTCGATGATGCAGGCCCCGCAACGGGGCTTGCGCGCCACGCAGACGTAGCGGCCATGGAGGATCAGCCAGTGGTGGGCGTCCACCAGGAACTCATCGGGCACGAACTTGAGCAGCTTCTTCTCCACCTCCAGCACCGTCTTGCCGGGGGCGATCTTGGTTCGGTTCGATACCCGGAAGATGTGGGTATCCACTGCCATGGTGGGTTGACCGAAGGCGGTGTTGAGCACCACGTTGGCGGTCTTGCGGCCGACCCCGGGCAGCGCCTCCAGCGCCTCGCGGGTCTGGGGTACCTCGCCGTCGTGCTTTTCCAGCAGCATGGCGCAGGCCTTGATGATATTGGCCGCCTTGGAGTTGAACAGGCCGATGGTCTTGATGTACTCCTTCAGCCCCTCTTCGCCCAAATCAAAGATGGCCTGGGCGGTGTTGGCGACCGGGAAGAGCTTGGCGGTGGCCTTGTTGACCCCCTTGTCGGTGGCCTGGGCCGAGAGGGTGACCGCCACCAGCAGCTCGAAGGGGCTGGTGTAGTTGAGCTCGGTGACCGGCTTGGGGTTCTCCGCGCGCAGGCGGGAGAAGATCTCGTGGCGCTTCTCCTTGTTCATGCGCGATCAGGCCTCGGCGCTGCTCTCTTCGATGGGCTGAGCCTTCACCGGCGCAGGCTTCGGCGCGCGTTTGGCGCGGCGCTCGTCGACCACGTTCTTCAGAGCGATCAGCAGTCCCAGGCCGATGAAGGCGCCGGGAGGCAGGATGGCGGGGAGGAAGCCGCGGTAGTCATCCACCAGGGTGATGGTGAGCCAGTCGGCGGCGGAGCCGAACATCAGCTCGGCCTGGGCGAAGAGGGTGCCGAAGCCCACCGCCTCGCGCAGGCCGCCGAGCACTACCAGTACCAGGGCGAAGCCGACGCCCATGCTCAGGCCGTCCACCAGCGAGGGCAGCAGGCCGTTGCGCGAGGCGAAGGCCTCGGCGCGGCCGAGGATGGCGCAGTTGGTGACGATCAGCGGGATGAAGATGCCGAGGATGTTGAACAGGTCGTGGAAGTAGGCGTTCATCGCCAGCTCCACGGCGGTGACGAAGGAGGCGATCACCAGCACGAAGACCGGGATGCGGATCTCCTGGCGCACCCAGTTGCGGATCAGCGAGACGGTGAGGTTGGAGGCCAGCAGCACGGCGATGGTGGCCAGCCCCAGGCCAAGACCGTTGATGGCGGTGTTGGTGACCGCCAGCAGCGGGCAGAGGCCGAGGATCTGCACGAAGGCGACATTGTTGTGCCAGAGGCCGTCGGCGGTGATTTGGCGGTAATCACTCATGATCGTCTCCATGCCAGGGTTCGTGGTCGTCCTCGTCCACCTCGACGATGGCCGGGGTGACGAACAGCGCCTCGCGGTGCTGGCGGTAGTAGAGCAGCGCGCGGGGCACCGCGCCGACCACCGCCCGCGGGGTGATGGTGGCACCGGTGAACTGGTCGAAGTCGCCGCCGTCCTTTTTCACTGCCCAGCCCCTGGTCTCGGGGTTGCCCAGCGACAGCCCGGCGAAGCCGAGGATCCAGTCGGAGCGCTGGGCCTCGATCTTGTCGCCCAGGCCGGGGGTCTCGCGGTGCTTGAGTACACGTACCCCGGAGAGGGTGCCGTCATGGTTGATGGCCACCAGCAGCCTGATCGCGCCACTGTAACCGTCAGGGGCGCTGGGGGTCATCAGCACCGCGGTCGGCACGTCGCCCAGGCGCGCGCGGTAGACATCCACCACCCCCTTGCCCAGCAGCTCGTCGCGCACCTCGATGCGGTCGGTGTGCAGCTCGTTGTCGTGGCTCTCGGGGCTGATCACCGCGTGGAAGTTGGCCAGCAGGGCGTCGCGCTCGTTCTCCTCGATGCGGTGCTCGGTCAGCTCGTGGGTGAGAGTCACCATGCCGGTGCCGACCACCGCGAAGGCCCCCAGCAGGGCGGCGCCGATGAGCATGTTTCGCCAAGGGAGCATGGGGAGCATCGGCAGCATCTCAGGACTCCCGCGAGCCGAACACCCGCGGGCGGGTGTAGTAGTCGATGGTGGGGGCGGCCATGTTCATCAGCAGCACCGAGAAGGCGACGCTGTCGGGGTAGCCGCCCCAGACGCGGATGATGTACTCCAGCAGGCCGATGCCGATGCCGAATACGATGCGCCCGCGCGGGCTGGTGGCGCCGCTGACCGGGTCGGTGGCGATGAAGAAGGCGCCGAACACCGCGCCGCCCGCTGCCAGGTGGAACACCGGCGAGGCGTAGTGAGTCGGGTCGATGAGGTGGAACAGGGCGGCGATGGCGAACAGTGAGCCCAGCGCCGCCACCGGCACGTGCCAGGTGATGACCCGCTTAACAATCAGCCACAGGCCGCCGAGCAGGAACAGGCCGCAGGTGATCTCCCAGCCCTTGCCGCCGATGTGGCCGAAGATGGGGCTGTCGGCCACTACCGCCTGCACCTCGCGGCCCAGGCCGACCTGGGTCTTGAGGGTGTCCAGCGGGGTGGCCATGCTCATGGCATCCATACCGCCCGCCGGTGTCACCCCGGCGAAGACCCAGGCCAGGGTCTCACCCAGGCCCATGGAGGCCTCGCGCAGCTCCACCGGGGCGACCCAGGAGGTCATCTCCAGCGGGTAGGCGATGAGCAGCACCACGTAGCCCACCATCGCCGGGTTGAAGGGGTTGAAGCCGAGGCCGCCGTAGAGCTGCTTGGCCAGGATGATGGCGAACAGCCCGCCCAGCACCGGCATCCAGAAGGGCAGCAGCGGCGGCAGGGCGATGCCGAGGATGAGGCCGGTGACCAGCGCCGAGCCATCCAGCAGCGCCGGTTTGATCGGCCGCCCACGCAGGGCCAGTACCGCCGCTTCACCGATGAGGCAGGCGGCGCTGACCAGGATGAGGTTGACGAGCACCCCCCAGCCGAACAGCCAGATGTAGGCGGCGAAGGCGGGCAGCATGGCGTAGACCACCTGCATCATCACCTTGTCCACCCGGCTGGGGGCATGCTGGTAGGGGGAGGAGGGGCGGGCGGCGTACATGACTACTCCTTGGCCTCACGGCGGGCGTCGGCCTCGTC
>JBFFSW010000207.1:0-3749 GCA_041572195.1 Thiohalomonadaceae bacterium
CCTGTGGCAGTTCCATGGTGGCCTCCGTGGTATGGCGGACCAAAGGGCCGCCTGTCGTTATTGGCTATCAGCATAGACAGGCTGGTGCAGGCAAAGCTGCTGGCGAGTTCACATTTACGAAGGAGTGAGATTTGATAGCGGTCACATCTTGGGGAATGCGCGGGTCATTGGCGTCGCCCCCCCTAAATCACCGGCCCATCCACCCCTGGCGGGATCTCCGGCTCGGGTTCTAGGATCGCCTGGAACTCCTCCACCGCTACGTCGTCGACGTCGCCCTTCTGGAAGCGGGCAAGGTTGAACAGCGCCTCACCCTCGTGCACCAGGGGGATCTGGGTGCGACCGATGACGATACCGTCGTAGGGGCTGTAGATCGCCTCGTCGCGTTCACCGAAGGGGTCGGAGATCACCCCCAGAAGGTCGCCGCGGGCGACGCGTGCGCCGGTGGGCACCACGGCGCGCAGGATGCCGCTCTCGGGGGCGCGGATCCAGCTGCTGCTGCGCGCCACCACCGGGACGATAGGGCGTTTACGTCGGCGAGAGGGCGGCAGCATGTTGAGCTCGCGCATGACGTTGAGGATGCCGCGCACACCGGCACGGATCGCCATCTCGTCGAAGCGCAGCGCCTCGCCACCTTCGAACAGCAGCATGGGGATCCCCTGCTCCATCGCCGCCTCGCGCAGCGAGCCGTCGCGCAGGCTGGAGTTGATCAACACCGGGGTGGCGAAGGCTTCGGCCAGGCGCGCGGTCTCCGCGTCCTCGAGGTTGGCGCGCACCTGTGGCAGATTGCTGCGGTGCAGGGCACCGGTGTGCAGGTCGATGCCATGGGTGCACTTGCTGACGATCTCATCGAGGAACAGCCGCGCCACGCGCGAGGCCAACGAGCCACGATCGGAACCGGGAAAGCTGCGGTTGAGGTCGCGCCGATCGGGCAGGTAGCGTGAGCGTTCGAGGAAGCCGTGAACATTGACCACCGGGATCGCCACCAGGGTGCCGCGCAAGCTTTTCATCCCCTTGTGGCGCATCAGGCGGCGGATGATCTCCACGCCGTTGAGTTCATCGCCGTGAACGGCGGCGGAGACGAACAGCCGCGGCCCCTCACGGCGGCCGTTGATGACGTGCACCGGGATCGCCAGGGTGGTGTGGGTGTAGAGTTTGGCGACCGGTAGATCGATGGTGCGGCGCTCGCCGGGGGCGACCCGCGTGCCGTTGATCTCGAAGCCGCCGGACACGTTCAGCCCTTGCCCTTGGTGCGGGTGCGGTTGGGACGGGCGTTGGCCTCGATGAAGGCGAAGATGAGACCGGCCACATCCTTACCCGTCGCCTTCTCTATCCCCTCCAGGCCGGGCGAGGAGTTGACCTCCATCACCAGCGGGCCTCGGCTGGAGCGCAACAAGTCGACACCGGCCACGTTCAGGCCCATGGTGCGGGCGGCCTTCAGCGCGGTGGCGCGCTCCTGCGGGGTGAGCTTGGTGATCTCGGCGCTGCCGCCGCGGTGCAGGTTGGAGCGGAACTCCCCCTCCTTGGCGGTGCGCTGCATCGCCGCCACCACCTTGTTACCGACCACGAAACAACGCACGTCGGAGCCGCCCGCCTCCTTGATGAACTCCTGCACCAGGAAGTCGGCATGCAGCTCACGGAAGGCGTCGATCACGCTCTCCGCCGCCTTGGGGGTCTCGGCCAGCACCACCCCCTTGCCCTGGGTTCCCTCCAGCAGCTTGACCACCAGCGGCGCACCACCCACCAGACGGATCAGGTCATGGGTGTCGCCGACGTAGTGGGCGAAGCTGGTCAGCGGCATGCCCACACCCTTGCGCGAGAGCAGCTGCAGCGAACGCAGCTTGTCGCGCGAGCGACCAATGGCCACCGACTCGTTTAGCGGAAAGGAGCTCATCATCTCGAATTGGCGCAGCACCGCCATGCCGTACTGGGTGATGGAGGCGCCGATGCGCGGAATGACCGCGTCGAAGGGTTCCAGCCGCTCCCCCTTAAAGTGAATACCGGGCTTGGAAGCGGCGATGTCCATGTAGCACTTGAGGGTGTCGAGCACCACCATGTCATGGCCGTGCTCCTGACCCGCCTCCACCAGACGGCGAGTGGAGTAGAGATTCTTATTGCGGGAGAGGATGGCAATTCTCATGACTTGGCCTTTTTCGGTTTGCCCATCAGGTAGGAGAGTTCGGGGTCGACGCAGTAACGGCCGTTCATCGCCGTGCGCCCCAGCAGCATGCGGAACTTCATGCTATCACGATCAGTGAGGGTCAGCTCCACCGGCCACTCGACATCGCCCAGGCGCAGCGGGGTGCGGATGACGAAGCGCCGCTCGCGATGACCGCCCGAGTCGCTGACCACCCGCTCGTCAAACACCTCCGCCTCGCACTCAACCACCGTCTCGCTGTCCCCCTGGCGCGGGTGCAGGCCAAAGCGTACCCAGCGTTGACCGTCGCGCTCGAACGGTTCCACGTAGAAGGCATGCAGGGCCGAGGTGCGGGCACCGGTATCCACCTTGACCTTAAGCCGAGACACCCCCAGACCCGGCAGAGAGACCCACTCGCGCCAGCCGATCAGGCGCTTTTCCGCTTCGATTTCGGGCATCATGCAACCCCGTATTTGATGATGGGCGTATAATGTGCGCATTCGCATATTCCAGCAAGAATACCATGACCGAAAACCTCCTCATCCTCACCCCCGAATCCCCCTTCGACGCGCCGACCACGGCCGAGGCCCTCGAGGAGAAGCTGCGTGCCATTGGCTTTATCGACGAGCCCTTCGAGCTGAACGGCGAGCGCCACCTCAAACCGGGGCCGGAGTTCATGTATCTACTCACCTTCCTCGGCTGCTCTCCGGCGGTGTCGCTGGGTGAGCCAGGCAAGACCGGCGAGGAGTTCGCGCACGTGCGCATCGATGGGCCCCTCGACGCGCCCGTCTGCCTCACCGGCGATAACGTGAAGATTCCGCGCTGTCGTTGCGGCTACCGTCTGGATGAGTGGCGCGATGAGGCCGCGGTTTGGAAGAAGGAGCCAGAGGCCTACCGCTTCAACTGTCCCAAGTGCGAAAGGGAGACACCGCTGCACGAACTGCGCTGGAAGAAGTGCGCCGCCTTCGGCCGCCTCCTGGTCATGGTCTGGGGGGTGTTCGAAAGCGAGGCGGTGCCCGGGGACAAGCTCAAGGCCGCGCTGCGCGAGTGCGGCGGCGGCGAGTGGCAGGTGAGTTACCTGCGCCGCTCAAACTAGAGGCACCACCTGACGATCTCACCCACCTCGCCATCCTCCAGCAGGATGGGGTTGCTCTTCATGCTGTTGTTGCGCGAGGCGGCGACGATGGCGGGGATATCCTCCTCGGCGAGGCCGTAATCGCCCAGACGCGGGATACCCAGTTGCTGGGTCCAGTCGCGCAGGGTGGTGACCAGGGCGTCGCAGGCCTCGCGGTCATTCATCCCCTGCATACCGGTCAGCAGGCGGCCGACGCGGGCATATTTCGCCAGCGCCGGATGGTGGTGCTCGCGCTCGCGCATGGCATTGATGTTCATCGCCGTGGCCTCGGCCACGCTGGCGCCGCAGGCGATGCCGTGGGGCACGGGAAATAGCGAGCCCAGCGGCTGCGCCAGGCCATGCACCGAACCCAGCCCCACCTGCGCCAGGGTGATGCCGGAGAGCAACGCACCGTAGGTCATCGCCGCCCTCCCCTCGCGCGCCGCCGCGTCATCGCCACCGTGATAGGCATCCATGAATCCGCCGACGACCGCCTCCAGC